>JBGPHY010000542.1:0-4562 GCA_041484625.1 Terriglobia bacterium
CCCGGCAGTTGAAGTCGGAGATGAGTGGAGATAGAATGGGTCATGGGATAGCTCCGAGCCTCTGGCTGTGCGGGGTTATTTTGTTGGGTGGACACTAGGGTTGCGGCTACGATCCGGGTGCCTATTGCATAAACGATCTTTTAACGTGTCCAACTACAAGAACGCAAAAGCTGAGCATCCGCCTACCTGAAATTGGCAAGGGGAGTCTCGAGTTTTTCAAAGTTACAGAGTGTGGGACCGCGGGCATTCTGTCTTCTGACTATTCGGTCTGCTAGACCGACTCTAATTTCATTTTATGCTATCTGATCCTTCCGCGAATTCGCCAAGTGCCGAGCATCCCGAGGGCATCGACCCCCTAAAGTTATTCTTGTTGTGTGCTCAAAATACAGCAAACAGTGAGCTGTGGACGGAGTTTTTACGGCGTTATGCCCCCAAAATCAAAGTGTTTATTCGACGGTGTCTTAGCCAATCATGGAGTGATGCGGATTCCCGCATGTCTATCGGTGAGATACAGGAAAGTGACTTGTTCCAAAATGTCATCGTCCGCCTCGTGAAAAATGACTGTGCCGCCATGAAACAATTCTCGGGCGAGGGGGAGGACGACCTGTTGGCATACCTGGCGGTTATTGCTCGATCCGTAGTCAGGGATTGTCAGCGCAGTCAGTGGGCTTTGAAACGTACTTCCGATCGCGCTGATACGCAACATCTGCTAACTGCTCAACTGCAAAACCACAGTTCAACGGGGTTCTCAGACGTTCGAGCCATCGAGCGCAGGCTTCTGGCCCGAGAGGTGGCTGAACTCAGCGAGAGAACGTTGCAGTTCCTGCCACGACTCCATTTGGCACGCGATCGGCTGATCTTCCAGCTGTATTTCCTCCACAACCTGTCCGCCGACCAGATTAGGCTGTGCGAGGGAATTAACCTTTCTAAGGGGGGAGTGGAGAAAGTGCTCCATCGTTTAAAGGAACGAATCCGGGCGGCTACATCAGCCAGACCGGGCGCGGAGGTGAAGCTATGAAACTGCCACCCATAGCCAAGCAGCTCTCAAAGAGCCAGTGTATGAGCGACATGGATCTTTACAGCTACTTGGCTCGGGCACCCGGCAAACGCAATCTGGCCAATCTCGAAGCCCATATATCGAGCTGCCCGCATTGCCTTGATGAGTTGGCAGAGCTGATTAAGGTTCTCCATCCCGAGCCGGAGCACGCGGGCGAACCGGCACCAGAGCTATCCCAGGTGGAAATCCAAGAGACATTTGCATTAATCCAGCATGTAGCCCGAAGGGAATCCCGAACCGAAGGGAAGGCCGAAGCGAAGAGAAGTTGGTACAAATGGGTGCTGGCAGCCACAGCCGCTGTTGTTATCATGGGATTGGCCTTATGGGGCTTTGAGCATTGGAGAGACTTGCAGAGATCGCGAGCCTTCTATGAGGAAGCCCGGGGCCAATTGCAGGGGATCTATTCACCGCAAAGCCCTAGCGGTTTGAGACTCAACCTGCCTTTTGAATCCGCAGCGATGCGCAGCGATTCAACAAGCGAGGATACATTGGGTGATGCAGAGAAACTCTTTCAACAATCGCTTGCCATCCGCGAAGAATTGACAGAAGCACACCTGGGTTTGGGTTATATCTATCTTCGCAAGGCCCAATTCTCCAAGGCACTAACCGAATTCCAAAAAGCCGTGGATTCTGCGCCAAACGACCCCCAGACATTGTTAGGCCACGGTGTTGCGCTGTATGAAGATGGGTTGGCTTCCAAGGATCCGTTAAGACGTAGTTCTTGCCTCCAGCAGGCTCTTGCTGACTTGGACCGAATTCTCCAAAAGAATCCGGCCTCCAGGGAGGCGCGATTTAACAAATGCTTGACTCTTTACGAGGCTGGCCGTCACAGGGAAGCAATACGAGAGATAGAAGAATACTTTTCTCTCGATGCGGCATCTTCTTGGGCCGAACGCTTAAAGGTCATTCAAACCCGGATTCAGATGAGCAACTCCTCCGTTGTTGAGCAGGAGGTGGATCGTGCAATGTCGGCAAAAAACGCCGAAAGACTTGAGATCCTGGCACGTACCATACCCTACCGAATGCCGGGAATAATCCGCAAGTTGCTCAGGCGAGACCTCGAGATTGAAGATTCCCGTGTCCGGACACAAATGTCCTCTGCTTCAGACTTGCGGTGGGCGGTTGAGACAATCGGATCTGTCTATGGAACAGTCACTGGCGATAGAAGCAATCAGGAACTATTGAAGTTTTATGTTGGCTTGTCACCACCCCAGAGAAGAGCAAAGAGATTCTTCGATGCAAGACTCCAAGAGTTGATCAACTTCCACAAAAGGGGTGAGTTCGCGGCCGTTCTGCGCGCAAGCCGGCCATTGGAAGAGGAGTTTGAAAAGCTTCATGATCATTGGCAACTCACCAATCTGCACCACCTTCGCGGCAACTGCTTCTATTACAATCAGGCCGATTTTGATAGCGCCCTGGCGGAGTATCGTGACATGTTGCGCTGTGCGGAGCGATCTGGCGCGCCGGATCTCATTGCCAGCGCACTGGGTGCATCCGCCGCGGTGTACCTGGCCGAGAGCAGGTTCGACGAAGCCAGGGACTGCATTACAAGGATGCAGGGTATTGCTGCATCCTTCCACCTTGATTCCTGGGCGGCATTTGCCTACTGTTCTCTAGGAGAGCTGTACCTTGATCTGAACCAGTTCCGAGATAGCCTGGACGCCTACTCCTCTGCCCTTTCACTCGCTTACCATCTCTTTGATGAATCAGTAGTAGTGAACACACTCGAGAATATGGGAACTATCCAGGAGAGGATGGAACGGTTCGATGCGGCACGCGAGCTATATCTCGAAGCGATGCGCTGGCAAGACTTCTTCGTTCAAGACGGCAGCATAGAGATAGAAGCTGCAATCCAGGCACGTCGTGCCAATCTGTTGCACACGCAAGGTCGCCTGGCGTTACGGATGAAGGACCTTTCGACAGCAGCGAATTGCTTTAAGCAGGAACTACAACTTGCCGCCACTGGAATGCGTGAGACAGAGACGAAAAACCGGCTCGGCCTCGTGCAGGTCTATCTGGAAATGAAGGACTATGAGCGCGCTGAGAATGAGCTGCGCCCTTGTTTGACAACCACGGCATCGGGGGAATTCCCCGAACTCGAGTGGCAGGCCAGTTGCTTGGCTGGGATCCTCTCAAGGCAGCTCGGGGATAATCAGAAAGCCTTTACATACTTCGAACATGCGACAAAGGTCCTTGAGGAGATGCGACAGAGTATCTCCTCTCGCGAACTCAGATACGCGTTTCTCAACTTTCGCTTCGACCCGTATCAGGAACTAGTGGCTCTTCTCTTTCATTCAGAGAGAAATCTTCCCAAAGCCCTTGCTTATGTGAACCGGGCAAAGTCCATGACGCTCAGGGAATATATGGAAGAAAAGGGTCGCCGTCTTGATCCTGACCAAGGAACATCAACTGCAACGGGAGCGATTAGACTGCCTGCCGGCTATGTTACTGTCGAGTATTTTTCTCTGCCAGATGAGCTTCTAGCATTCGTTTCGCGATCTGATGAAGTGCGGGGCATCTCTATTCCTGTGTCCCAAGCTGAACTGGAACAAAAAGTTCAGAAATATCTGGAAAGCATACGGAGTCAGGACTTCAAAGTTTTCTACCGGCTTTCACGGGATCTTTATGATGAATTGGTAGCGCCGGCTGCGAGCCTGATTGATACCGATCGCACCAACGGACTTATAATCGTGCCGGATGGCCCTTTGCATGTGCTGCCCTTCGCAAGCCTGCGGGATTCGAGTGGGCGCTACCTTCTTGAGAAATACAGCTTGGCCTACGCTCCTTCACAAAGCATCCTGAGATACTGCCTTTCCCTTAACCGAGGAAGTGCCGCGCAGGATAAGACTATCCTTCTTCTGGACGGGGCATCGAGCCTGTCGGCCGCTTCAGATGAGCTGGCTGACATCGCAAAAATCTATAGAGGAGGGGCAACTCTGGTAGGCTTGGCAAACCTCTCGTCCTTGGATCAAAAGGTCCAGGGCGCGGCCATCATCCACTTTGCCGGTCACGCAACGATCTCCTTAGGAAAGCCAAGGTTGGTATTTGGCACACCACAAAAGGCTGCCTATGTGGACTCATCCAGGGTCGGCAATTGGCTGCTTGGAAACACCCGGTTGGTTTGGCTTGCTGGCTGTAATACGGGGATCGGTCCGATCGCTCAAGGGGAAACGTCTTGGGGACTGGTTCCCGCTTTTCTGGAAGCGGACGCGCCTGCCGTAGTCGCCAGTCTCATGCCAGTGGATGATGTAGCCACGAGGACACTGACAGTACGGTTCTATGACCTCTTAGCCCACGGTTCGGTTTCCAAAGCCAAAGCCCTGCAGCAAGCCCAGCTTTCAATGCTTGGGAACTCCCGGACAGATGGGAATCCACAGTCACTGCACTGGATCCCATTCGTCTTAGTCGGGGATCCCCGTTAGCATTATTTCCGTTTCCGCCCCAGAAACTTCGTAGCCTGTCCATGGCGAATTAGTAATTCGCTATGGACAGGCAAAATTACAGG
>JBGPHY010000543.1:0-4558 GCA_041484625.1 Terriglobia bacterium
AGAGGCCTTGCTGGCGGCAGTAGAGATAAAAGGGCTAGCGGATTTCCTCTCGGAGCGATTCAGAAAGTGGCTCTTGGCCAACCGCGTCATCGGCCATCTCTTTGGAAACAGGAGGTTCCTTAAGGTAGAACGGGTCGGGACGGCTGTACCAGGGGCCGGCGATGTCTCCATACCCGTAAAAAGAAACCAGCGCTTTCGGGCGTGGTCGACAACGATACCCTGCCGTCAGAGTCAGGTATCCGCCGGCGGAGTGACCAATGACCGCAATCCTCTTGGGGTCAGCCTGGAAAAGGGCAGGACCCTTCTCTTGTACCCAGCGGTAAGCATCCTCCACGTCCTGGAGGATTTCGGGAAGTTTGCTTTCAGGGGCCAAGCGATAATCGATAGAGACCACTGCAAATCCCGCCTTCAGGTAACGCGCCAACTGATCCGGATTGATTCCACCTCGATTTCCAAAGATCAGTGCACCACCGTGAATCCACAGGATAACCGGCTTAGTCTTCCCGTCTGCAACCCGGTACACGTCTGCACGAATCGGCAGTGTGCCCACCTCTTTGTACGTGTACGTCCGCTTGTTTTCAGCCTTTTCAGCAAAGGCAGGCACAGCCGCATACACCAGCAACCCCAATGTCAATGCCTGGACCAACCCTGCCGATCCTTCTCTCCGCCTGTTCATGAATAGTTCCTCCAGCACTTTCAATGGGGTCCGAATGCGCTCAACTTATTCTTGGCCAGTGTCGCGAGTTCACTGGAGTAAGGGTAGCCGCCATGGAAGAGATCAAAGCGGACTTGCGGATACTCCATGATCACATTGTTCAGCAAGGCTGGATTGGTGTCCATGATAGTATTGACCTGGCCGCTTTGGAAGCCGGTGTGGAATTGAGCCACCAGGCGACGCTCCGAGGCATTGCGAAGAAGTTGATGCATCAGGTAATCCTGCAATTGCCTGGCCGCCTTGTCGTCGGGCGGGGTGTCGGCCCGTCCGCCAAGAATGCGATTGAAGGCCCTCTCTGCATCCGATGGAGGGACTTTCTCATAGCGGATCCTCCGGTCATAGGCCAGGCGGCTCTTGATGCCGACTGCGCCTTGGGAAACAGTACGGTCGAACACTTTTTGGATGGCGATCTCCATATCCTTCAGGGAGTGAATCGAAGTCCCGGCGGCACTTTCCAGGACGGCCAACTGCTGCCGGTCCTGGATCATCACGATGAAGTCAAAACAGGCCACCAGCTAACCCGGCCCGTAGAAACTTCCTTCGCGTAGGACTTGCCTTCTTGTGTGTGTGGTGGTTCGAGATTGGGTGAGTCCCGGAAACGCACATAATCCCCTCCTCAAATCTCTTTCACTGCCGGTTCTGCGGCTCTGACTGTGATCTTCCAATCTATCTCTCTGACCCGGGTCCCATCCGTGAGGACCACTTGTTGGAGGGGCAACTCCCCTTCGATTAATTGGATCCGCAGGGTGCGCGGGTCCAAAGTGACGACCCCGAAACCGCTGGCGGCAGAGAAGAAGCACCTGAAAGGACGGACCCGGAGTTTTGGCCCAAACCATAGGCGTTTCTCCACCGCCGAATAGCGGAAACCGGACAATGCCCCCAACAGCGCATAGCTGGCCATGGCCCTGGCGTAATAGTTGCCGCACTCGTATTCGTTCCAGGGGTTCCGCACCTGGCCGTCGTAGCGGCTGCGTAAGGCTTTTACAATGGTGAGTCCTTCGGTCACAAATCCTTCCGCTATCAGATGGGAAGCCACCTGGTGTTCGATCCCGGTCCAGACCTCGTCAGAGTAAACGAAAGGCAGCGTTGGCTTCCCGCCTCGAGGCCAGGAACAGAGCAACAGTCCGGGTTCATGACCCATGGCGTAGCCGAGGCGCTGGGCATTGGCGTGCTCACTCAGGTCGGGCCGGAGATTGTTCTTGAAAATTGCCCGCAGGGCCTTGCGGACATTTTCCCGATAGAGTGGAGTGTCAATACCGTAGATCCGGGCCATCCAGGCACCAATGACGCCATCAGAAAGGCACCCGCTCCCATATTGGTATTTAGGGCCTTCCCGCTTTAACAGTTGCTGCATCTCGCTACTCTTGTCGTCGACTTTGGCCACCATCTCGGCAAAGGAGGTATTCCGCAGTCCTTGGTACATGACCTTTTGCTGGTAGTATTCTCCATTAAACAATTCCGTGTCCATGAACCAGACACATTTGCGACCGAGGTCCTCGTAGAAGTCCGCATCATCCGGCTTGCCCACGGCGCGCGCCATCGAAGACAGGGCACAGAGGGCCCCCAGGTAGATGCTGGTACACATACCGTCCGGCCCCCAGAACTCGATGTCATAGGTGTTGTGGTGAGGTTCAAACAGCCCCCCCCGGTGATCGGGGTCCCAAGTGCGAATGCCATAGTCCAGGCTGCGCTTGGCCAGGGGATACATCTTCTTTAGCCATTCGAGATCGCCGGAGATATGCCAGTCCCGGTAGACCTTCATGATGCCGCCCAACTGTCCGTCCGAGGCGGCATGAAAATCGTGCTTGGTCGGGCCATCCGGCAAAGCCGCGCGGAAGGTCACATGCCCTTCCTCGTTCATGGAACGGAGGAGTTCCTGTTCGCGCAAGGTCCGCTCCAATTGGGGGTAAAGGTGAGCAAATGCCTGGGCATAGTTCCAGACGTGGGTACAAGTGCCGTGGCAACAACCTGAATCCGCGAAGCAGCCCTCCCAGCCCCAGAGGTGGCCGTTTTCCTCGCGAAGGACCGTGGGAGACTTGATGATGGCCAAATTGGCGGAAACGGCATCCAACACATAGGGGGGGAGACTCGAAGAAAAGAGCGCATCCTTGAAGGAAATGGTGCGGTCTCGCAGAGACTGATAGTGGTCTTGAACATAAAACGCCACCTCACGCGCATCCTTCCACTGGGACACGTAGTAAGGTCGCCAGGGCACTGCCGTTCCTTCCGGAAGCACTCGACAGCTCGTTGTTTCCTTGCGGTCCTCCGAAGGCTGTGGCTCAATCCCCCCTGCCCGCCAATAACAGTTCGGGATGTGCCAGGTGATAACAAGGGGGAAGTTGATGCTTTCTCCCGGTGTTAGTTCTCCCTCAAACAAGATCGACCCGCCATTCCGCCCTTTGGTGTCAACCTCATTCGAACCCTCATTGGTAGCAAATTTCCCTGAGGAAACTTCGCGCCACAGGGCCGAGAGCGAATCGAAATCCCAACCTGAGCTTCGGAGCCACATGGCTTTAATCGAAGGTTTTTCTCGCAAAGACAACAGGCAGGCGCTCCCGAACCCCTCGGCGTTGGGTTTCTCAGTATTGAAAAGGAACACCCCGCGACCCGGAATGGCTTCGTTGCGACTATTGCCACCATCCGGCCCACAGCCTTCGGCCAGATGGGACAGGTGACAGGAAAGCTGAAAATCGATTCTTTGTTGAGTCGGATTCTCGAGTTTGTACTCGAGGATAACGCAAGGAATTCCGGAGTTCCTATCATCCAGGGGGATGAAAGGATTCCAGCCGGTTACGCTGACCTTGAGGGGGACCTTGGGATCGGAAAGGGTCACCTCTCCAAACGGGTATTCCCCTTTGAAAGTGCATTTCTCAAAGCGAGGGAAACCTTCATGCCCTCCACGACGATAGCCCTGCCCCTGCAGGCCCTGGTCAAAGATTTTCTCAGGTGGGAGCGGCCCTTCGACAAGTCTGGTGATCGGTGAAGTCCCCTGGATGTGCAACAGAGCAAAAGCTGCGTCCGATGGAGCAAACCGGCTGTCTACAGCGGTTGTGCTGGGCCGGTTGCGGATGGAGAAATCCTGCATCCCTCCGTACCCGTTCAGGCAGATGCACCCGGTGCCAATCCCGCCGATGGGCATGGCCACCTGGAGAGTCTGGTTTCCCGAAAAGGTCCGCTGGGGGCCAAACTTCAGGAGTTCAGCCGGCGCATAGGGCGGAGTGCTCCTCGCCGGTTTGACTCCGGTCTCCTGGACAGAGGGCGGAGCCTCTTTAGGGGCAGGAGTGATCTCGGTTGCGGCGCCGAGGGCCGCGGCTGAACTGCTGAACAGGAATTGTCGGCGATTGAGTTGTTTCAAGAACGGCATAAGACCTCCGGGAGGTAACAACAATACTAGGGCGAACGTTTTCCTCGTTCTCGTCGTCCCCGGCAGTTGCGCTATCGGGAGCGAGAACAGGGACGATGATTGGCTGAAGTGTAGTCAAATATCATTCACACCGGCAACTCCACAATCAACATTTGCTCAGAACCGTCCCCCGTTTCCACAAGAGTCTTGCCGTCAAGGTTGACCACAAAGCTGGGCCCAACAAATTGAATGCTGGGGTGAGGGCGGCCCGCCTGGTTGACGAACAATGCGTAGAATCGCCCATCGCGAGCCAGTTGAGGGATGTAAGCATAGAACTCGTCTCGCATCTGATCGTGGGTTTTCCAGGTGTAGTTGCCTGTCTCCTGGTGGTACTGGACGATTTCTTCCATGGAGGAATAGTCGATGACACGTCCCTCCCCATCCAGTGCGTCGGAGTCCCAGGCATGAGGCATGACAATGAGTTGTACTCCCTGGCTCAG
>JBGPHY010000544.1:0-4550 GCA_041484625.1 Terriglobia bacterium
ATGCCAAGTTTAAGCATGGCGGCATTGTTGTAGCCAAGTACCGGTGGCACGAGACTAATATGTCTTCCGGAACCGTGAAGTTCGACACGAGTTTCGAGGCCCGCATTGTTCAGCAAATGGTCGAGCGTTACGGTCTGCCGAAGCTTCTCCCCCAGCTTCCCTGGCACCAGAAACGGCGGCAAGAAACCGAGGCGCTCGCCTATCTCGAAGTGGCAAAGATCTTGCTCCACTGGGAAGACTGGCGGGGAGCCATCAGCTTCGTTCGAAAAAGCTATGACCGTCTCCCCTCCTCGTCGACGCTCCAATTTCTCCGTCAATTGGAGCGTGAGGCCGGAACATCAAAAGGGATGGAAAGTGCCTACTCCTCGGCTCCCGCTGACGACCAACCCTTATCTGAGCCTGAGGTCTCTTCTCCTCACGCCATTCTGGGGATTTCGTTGGAAGCCGCCGTCCACCAGACTCCGTCCCTGGCCAAGACAATCGATCGGATCAACCGGTACCTGCGTCAGGGCAAGCACCAATTGGCGGCCAAGATCGCCCAGAAAGAATTAGAACACCTGAATGAGGCGGGAGCCATCCTCGCACTGATCTCTCAATCTGTCCCCCACTCCAATAGACAGAAAATTGCAGCTCAGTACCTCCGCGGCACTGGCATCGAGATTGGCGCCCTGCATCTGCCTTTACCTCGCCCGGCCGAGGCCAAGGTTCAATATGTGGATCGCATGCCAGTGGATCAACTGCGATGTCAATACCCCGAATTAGCCAACGAGAAGTTAGTCCCCGTTGATGTCATTGACAACGGGGAAACCCTCTCGTCTTTTGTTGAAGGTTCCTGCGATTTCGTGATCGCCAACCACTTGATTGAACACTGCCAGGATCCAATTTCCGCATTGGGCCATTGGCTTCGAGTGTTAAGGCCTGATGGCATCTTGTACCTGGCATTTCCCGATAAACAATACACATTCGACAAGGAGCGCCAAGTAACACCCCTGGAGCATCTGTTGAGCGACTACCAGAATGGCCCGGCAGACTCTCGGTGGCAGCATTACCTGGATTGGTCAAGTTACGTAAATCACACGCCCGAGGAGAAAGTGGAGGAACGAGCTCGAACTCTGTCTGAAATGGATTACAGCATCCATTTTCATGTCTGGACCACCCCAGAGTTCCTGCGGTTCATCCAACATTGTCAGACGGCGCTGGCTTTTCCCTTTTCCATGGAGCATTCCGAACGCAACGGGGCCGAGACCATCCTCATTCTCCGGAAACTTCCACCTCATGATGAGTCAGGCAAAGCTGACATTTTAGGTGTATTCCTTGGCGATGCCGCTCGTTTTGATGCTAGCGTCATAAGAGTTGTCGATCGAGGGAATCGCTATCTGAGCTTGGGTAAAACGACATTAGCTCAAAAGATAGTGGAAAAGGAGCTAGAACATTTGCCCGAATCGATCGAAATTCTGGCCAGAATTGAGTCGCTTTCCAAGCCTGCAACAATGAACCACAAGGCGGAAGATGCCGGTCCTCACCTCAGCCACGCGCCGCAAAGAGTGCCTGATCAAAAATCTGATCCATTGCGCGTCATGATTGTTTCTCACAGCTTTCCACCCTATGTTTTTGCTGGGACCGAGTTATACAGTTACTTCCTGGCCAAGGAACTTCAACTGCGAGGCCACGATCCACGTATCCTATATTCCGTATGCGATCCGGCGCTCCCGGATGGCGCCATCAGTGAGGATATTTATGACGGGTTGCGAGTCGCCCGTTTGAATCGCAATCCTCAAATTCCAAGAGACATGACCGCTCTTTTCCGAGACCAATCGGTCCGGAGTGCATTGCAGCCTTATATCTCGACGTTAAATCTGGATCTCGTCCATTTCCAGCACCTGTCGGGCCTTTCCGCATCTGCACTGGAAGCTTTTTCAGATGAACAGATCCCTGTAGCATTCACGGTCCATGATGGCTGGCTGCTATGCGAGCAGTGCCACTTTCTACTGCCTCAGGGCCTATTCTGCAAGGATGGACCAGAGACTGTTGAAAAATGTGCCCAGTGTTTCTTGGAACGTAATCCGCAAGTGCTGCGTAACAAACATTCCACGCTCTTCGACATTCTCGCCTTAAGGAAGCAGTCCTTGCAGAAAGCAATGTCGTATATCGACAGCATGATTGTTCCGACACGGTTCATGCAGCAGGCTCTTGCCAGGCATGGTTTTGAGCCTGAACGCGTCGTTCTTTCACCATTGGGACTTCATCCCTTCTCCCCGCTCCCAAAGCAGCCATCCGAAGGCGTTTTGCGGTTCTCTTACCTTGGAAACATTTGCCACACGAAGGGCCTTGATCTCCTGATTGAGGCTTTCAACGGATTTGCAGGCTCTGGGGCTCGGCTAGACATCCATGGCAAGATCGAAGATCCTCGATATTATGAGGCTGTAATTGCGACGGTGAAACCGGGCTGCAACGTCAACTATCATGGCGCCTACCAACCAGACGATCTGCCTCGCATTCTGGCCCAGACAGATGTTGCCATTGTCCCATCTCGATCGGAGAACTACCCAACTACAGCACGCGAGTGCCTCTTCGGAGGTGTCCCAGTCATAGGGCCCAATGTCGGAGGAGTTCCTGAAATCATCGAAGACGGCGTCAACGGGTTTCTTTTTCAGCCTGGCAACACCCATGACTTAGCAGCGAAGCTCCGAATGATCTTCAACAACCCACAACTAGCGGACAAATTGTGCCAGGGAATCAAAGCCGTTCGTACCATGGCCGAGGATACCGGTCAATTGGAACAGATTTACCAGCACAGCCGGGAAAGAAATCGACTTTCTACACAATCGCAGCAAGTAAAAGCACCTGGGAGCACCGCGTCCATCCAGGCAACCATCAACGGAAGTCCTAATTACCACAAGGGTCGAACGGAACGGTCTCCCAGCGAGCCGCCTGATCTGCCTCGAGAGACTCATCCTCTGAAGATTGCTATTTTTTCACTTGAGGACCCTGTTAGCTGCTGTGCTCAGTTGAGGCTTATCCAGCCACATTCCAGGCTCATACAGTCTAACGGGTCGGAAGCCGCTGCGTTCGAATGGGCAGTCTCCGTCCGAGATCGAAGTTACCACATTGACCGACAAGCAATCACCAGGTCGGACTTGTTGATTGTGCAACGGTCCTTCCCGGGACCGGATACATGTTCGATCTTAGAGCTGATGCAGTCCTCCAATAAGCCAATCATCTACGAGATTGATGATTACTTATTCGCCATCCCGCCCACCAACCCTCACCATGCTTACATAATGGAGCGGAGGGCTTATATGGAAGAGTGCCTCCGACGGGCAACAGCGGTTGCGGTTACCACCTCGGCACTTAGAGATGCTCTCTCCAGCCAGAATCCGAAAATTCAAGTCCTGCCTAATCTGATTAGTCAAGAGGTGTGGAAGTCTAAATGTCCACCTTCCCCAGGGCCTGTCGTGATCGGCTTTTTCGGAACGGCGACGCATTTGGAGGATCTGCAGATGATCGAGGCTGCACTGTTTCGAGTCGCTGAAAAACACGGCAGCAATGTCGCCTTTACCTTCATGGGCTGCGCCAGCGAGGCCGTGCGACGGCTCCCAAGTTTTACTTTGATCGGTTTTGAGCCCCGCTACGAAGCGTATGCCCGCAAGATGCAGGCTACTCCTATTGACATCGCTCTAGTGCCCTTGCTAGACACCCCCTTCAACCGATGCAAGAGCAATATCAAATGGCTTGAGTATTCCTCCTGTCGTGTGGCAGGCATTTTCTCCACCTTGACGCCCTACAATACCTGCGTCCGGAACGGGAAGACCGGTCTCTTGGTCGAAAACTCCTCAGGCGACTGGTTTGAGGCCATTGATTACCTGATCCGGAATCCTGAAAAACGCAAAGCGATCGCACAACAAGCTCATCAACAAGTCGTGTCCGAGTACACACTAACAGCGAAGGGGCACTTGTATTTAGAGATTTACAGGGAGGTCTTGGAGAATCACCACAGCGTCGAACACCAACATTCCTTGAACCGATCAGGAGATTCGGTGCGCGCAGACGGTGGATCTTCTCTTTGCCAAATATTGGGTATCTCTCTGGACCGCGCAGCGAAGGAGAATCCAGAACTTCTCCAAAGCATCAACAGGATTAACAGGTACGTGGCGCAAGGGAATTCGCGTTTGGCTGCCAAGATTGCGCAAAAAGAACTCGAACATCTGCCCAAGGCACGGCCACTGGTCGAGAAGCTGAATACTCAATCTGCACTTGTCCCATAAAGGTTCCCAGATGCCCACTATCGACAAGCGAAACTCTCAGCCGCTGCGGCAGAACCAAAAGGGGGACTGTAGTACGCTCTCAATCATCATCCCGATCCATAATCAGTGGGAATTCACCAGAAATTGCCTGGAGACACTTTACTCCTGCACAGCTCTGACGGGGGGATTCGAAGTCATCATCGTGAATGATGCTTCAACTGATGGGAGTGCGGAGAAGCTACAAGACCTGTCCCCGAAGTATCCGAATCTGCGAGTCTTGTCTTTCCCTCGGAGTCAAGGATTTGC
>JBGPHY010000545.1:0-4544 GCA_041484625.1 Terriglobia bacterium
CCTCGTTCAGTCAAGTGGTTTTTCTTAGGCGTCCAGACCAATATGCCTTAAACTTGAGGGGTTCACCAAAGACAGCAGGACATAAGTGTTTGGGTGACATTATTATGGAATTCATTTTAATGCCTGAGCAAGGAGCTTATGAATCTCGAAAACCTGTACAAATCATTACGCTTGCCCAATGCTCCGGACACGAAGCTGGTATTGCTTGTTTTGGATGGAGTGGGAGACATTGCAGCGGCTGAGACAAAGTTCCTGACCCCACTGGAGGCGGCCAGGACACCTAACCTTGACGAACTGGCCCACGCGTCTGCCTTGGGACGAATGATCCCTGTAGCCCCCGGTGTGACTCCGGGAAGCGGCCCCGGGCATCTGGGCCTCTTTGGGTATGACCCTCTGGATTACGAAGTCGGGCGCGGAGTCATTGAAGCTCTGGGAGTCGGCATCGACCTGCAGAGTGGAGATGTGGCTGCCCGGGCCAATTACTGCACCTTGAATGAACAGGGACTGGTCACAGACCGCCGTGCGGGACGGATTCCCACCGAGGTGAATGAAAAGCTTTGTGTGACGTTGCGTCAGATCAAAAAGATTGGTGACACCGAGGTCATTATCAAAGCCGGCAAATCCCACCGTTTCGTGGTGGTCTTTCGTGGCAAAGGTATCGAGGGCCCCTTGACGGATTCCGATCCCCATCGCGAGGGCTTACCTATCAAGAGAGTCGAACCGGGAGTGAAGAATCCCAAGACGGAAACCGCCGCCAAGCTGGTGAACCAGTTCTACGCCGAGGCGTTGCCCCTCATAGCCTCAGAGAAACCTGCCAATGGTTTCCTGCTTCGCGGTATTGCGCATCTCCCTCAAATCCCGACTTTCCAGGAGCGGTTCGGTCTGCATGCCGGCGCGATTGCCGTTTATCCCATGTATAAAGGCCTGGCCCAGTTGATCGGGATGAAAAAGCTGGAAGGCACCAGTACCACGGCAGAAGAATTCCAGAAGTATCTGGACGAATATGCCAATTACGATTACTTCTTTATCCATGTGAAGGGGACCGACATGTATGGGGAAGATGGGAACTTCGACCAGAAAGTGGCGGTCATTGAGGAAGTCGACAAAGTACTGCCGATCCTGTTGAAAAGGAAGCCCACGGTTTTGGCCGTGACGGAAGACCATTCAACGCCGGTGCCCATGAAAAGCCACAGCTGGCATCCACAGCCGGTCTTGGTGCACAGCGCTATCTCAGGTTCGGACAAGCTGGAGCGCTTCACCGAGACTCACGCCAACGGCGGGTCCCTGGGCCAGTTTTATAGTAAGGATCTGATCCGACTCATGATGGCCAACGCCCGTCTATTTGACAAATTCGGAGCCTGATCCTTGGTTTGAATCATGAAGAAGACATTCCACATTATCAACTTTGGCTGCCGGGCAACACAGTCCGACGGAGCGGCACTTGAGCAAGCTTTTCTGCATCAGCAGTTAGGCAAGTGCGAAGATTGGCAGAACTCCGATGTGGTGGTGGTCAACACCTGCACGGTGACCCATTCAGCGGACTCGCAAGCCCGCCAGATGATCCGCAAGGTCCATCGGGAAAACCCATCGGCCCGCATTGTGGTGACCGGCTGCTATGCCCAGCGAGCCTCCGAGGAGATTGCAGGGATTGCCGGGGTAACCTGCGTCGTCGGCAATTCGCATAAAGACCAACTGGTCCCACTGGTCGTACAGCGTCATCTGAATTCAACGCCACTTCCGCATGATCCAGAGCAAGAAGCCACGGAGGATGGTTTGGCGGAGTTGTCTCCAGCGGGGAATCCCGAAGAGGAGAACCTCAGAACTGCCGCGGTATACTGCAGCAGTATCTTTGAGTCGAAGCGGCTGAGGTCGATTTCGGATCCGTCGGGAGGCGGACGGACGCGTCCAGTTCTGAAAGTCCAGGATGGATGCAGCTACCGTTGTTCCTACTGCGTCATTCCTTATGTGCGGGGAGATTCCCGGAGTCTCCCCGAGAGAGAGGTCTATCGCCAGGTTGAGCATCTGCTGGGCCAGGGGTACAAGGAGATTGTTCTCACTGGGATTCACCTGGGTGCATACGGTCGCGATCTCGAAGTAAAAGGGAGTCTGGCCCGGCTGGTGGAGAAGCTGTTATCGATTGAAGGGCTCCAACGCCTGCGGTTAAGTTCGGTCGAACCGGTTGAGATGACCGACGAGCTTATTGAACTAGTGGTCCGGCATCCCAAGATGGCCAAGCACTTTCACGTTCCCCTGCAGAGCGGATCGGACAGGATTCTACGACTCATGCGCCGGCCTTATTTAGCCTGTGACTATGCCCGACTAGTGAAGAAGATGAGACAGTCATCCCCGGAAGCCGCCATTGGGGCTGACGTCATGGTGGGTTTCCCGACAGAGGCTGAGCCGGATCATCAAATGACGAAAGCTCTGATTGCCTCTCTGCCCTTAACTTACCTTCATGTGTTCCCTTATTCGGAACGCCCGGGCACTGCCTCCACTAGGCTGAGCCCCACGGTTCCTAGCCCCGTTGCCCAGCAGAGAGGGCTGGAATTGCGGGAATTGGCCGCCCTGAAGAACCGCCAGTTCCGCAGTTCTTTCGTAGGGAAATCCCTGTCTGCGGTCACACTCGAAAAAGAGGGAGAAGAAGGAGGACTAGAGGCTATCAGTTCTAATTACCTGAAGGTCGAGATCCCGTCAGAGGGCGTGGCTTTAAACCGGATACTGCAGGTGATGGTGACGGGACTTACCGAGCACGGATTGAGCGGGAGAGTCATCGGGGAGGGCCCTTGAGGCTGGATCCCAGGTATCTCGGGACGATGTTCCCTTGCTTCCCCCTTCCCTTTGCCCATCGCGTCCTTCGCCTGAAGTGAGGGTCATCCCTCCAAAATGACCTGAGCCACGGCGTATTGGTCGGTGTGGCTCAAGCTGACCCAGTAAATCTTGGCGCCCATCCGGTTGGCAAACTCCAGGGTTTTGCCCCGCAGGATCAATTCCGGTTTGCCCGTGAGATGATTGGTGACTTCTACGTCCTGCCAGCCCACGCCCTGCCGCCAGCCGGTGCCAATTGCCTTAAATGCGGCTTCCTTGGCTGCAAATCGAGCTGAATAATGCTGGAACTTGTTCACCCGAGCTTCACAGAACTCGACCTCTCCGGGGGTGAATGCCCGGTTACGCAATCGGTCTCCTCTTCGAACCATTGCCAAGCGGAGTTTTTCGATCTCGACGATATCTACACCAATTCCGACAATCACCTCTGGCCCTCCCTGATCTATGGACGCGAACTTCACTCTCTCGGGTAATGGCGCCTGTTTATACCACCATTCGCTTTTGACCCACAAGAGAATCGTACACGGGTTCAGTCTCAGGACCGATCCGGTCTCGGCCCAGGAGAAAAGCTACGGGTTAAATGGGTATCAAAGTGAATTACAGGTCCTGGAAAACCGCCAGCAGTTTGTAAAGAGTCTCTCGCTTCAGTGCCCTCCCTCTCCCAATGCCCACCTGAGGCTGGTTACATTGAAACAAGTCCACTCCGACAAGGCCCTGGTCGCAGAGGATCTCCATTCCGGCGAGATCGTCTGCTCTGGAGACGCTTTGCTGACTGGCCGCCCCGGATTGCTGCTGGCCGTGCAGACCGCCGACTGCATGCCGCTGCTGATCTTGGACCCTGAGAACGGCGCCGTGGCGGCGATTCACGCAGGTTGGCGGGGAACGGTCAAGCGCATTATTGAAAAGTCAGTGCGGAGATTGCAGGAGAGGTTTGGAACCGATCCGACTCACTGTATCGCAGTTCTGGGCCCTTCCATCCGCAGTTGTTGCTACGTGGTCGGGCAGGAGGTGGTATCGGCCTTTCACTCCGAGTTCCCATACGCCTCGCGGCTGTTTCATCCCTTGGGGAAGAAATCTCGGCCTACAGGAAGCCAACCCACAATGGGGGACGGACTCTTCCTTGATCTTCCCTCCGCCTGTAGACGGCAACTGCTCGATTCCGGCATGCGGGAAACCTGTGTCTTCACTAACCCGCCCTGCACATCCTGTGACACCTCTCGATTCTATTCGCATCGGGCCGAGGCCGGCCACTGCGGCAGGATGATGGCTGTCATTGGCATACTGCCAATCAGGAATCTTTGAATGCATGAACTCCACCGTGGCTTAGATTCCTTCTCCAATTGCTCGGTTCACGGCTTTCCCGTTCCTCCGATTCCAGTTCTCCGCGGCTACTCTTCCAGCTTGAGGGTGGTGTTGTAATAATCCAGCCTGACCTTATAGCGGCTGAAGAAATCCCCTCCGAGAATGCCGCTGACCTCGGTTTCCAATTCCCTGGAGATCTCCTGAAGATCAACGGCCAGAATCTGGGGAAATTTCATCTGGCTGCCCAGGACCCCAAGGCTCACGTTAGAGACTGACAGAACTGATTTGGTTACCCCGCAAGCACCAACAAACTCGATGTCGACATGCGAATTAGGAGTGTCTTCCGTGACCCCAAGGCGGCTAGCCTGCTTCTTGGAAAGCGTGCTGGTGACAGCACCCGTATCAAACAGGAAATTCCC
>JBGPHY010000546.1:0-4535 GCA_041484625.1 Terriglobia bacterium
ATCCATTCTCCAACACTCCTCCGTCTCCGTCCAAGTCTGCCTGCCGGCCTTAAATGAGTATTTCTCATTTCAGAATATCTTCACGGACCTAACCCTCTTCGAGGGTATCCATCTCTTGCCCGCGGCTCATACGCTTTCTCTGCATCTGGGCAACGTGAATTCCCTCCGGATCGCCCGCTATTGGGACTACGACTTCTTGGAGGGCGAGCCCGACAGCGAAGAGGAGTACACCAAAGAGCTCTTGCGTCTGTTCGAGCAGGCTGTGAATCGACAACTGATCAGCGACGTGGAAATCGGCTCTTATTTAAGCGGAGGAATTGATTCCGGCTCCATCACCTGTGTGGCGGCCCGCCAATTTGCCAACATCAAATCCTTTACCTGCGGATTTGATCTTTCTTCCGCGTCCGGCCTCGAGCTTGGTTTTGACGAGCGGCAAAAGGCGGAGTTTCTTTCCAACCTTTACAAGACTGAACACTACGAAGTAGTGCTGAAAGCAGGGGACATGGAACGCGTAATGCCAGACCTCATCTGGCATTTGGAAGATCTGCGCGTGGGGCAGTCCTATCCCAATTTCTATGTCTCGCGTCTGGCCGGCAAGTTCGTGAAAGTGATTCTCTCCGGAGCCGGGGGCGATGAACTTTTTGCCGGCTATCCCTGGCGTTATTATCGAGCTATCTCAACTGGGGACAACTCGAATTACGCAGAAAAATATTATCGCTATTGGCAACGTTTGGTGGATGATGAATCAAAACCCTCCTTCTTTCAGCCTGCCGTGCTGAAAGGGATCAATGGCCGCAACACAGAAACAATTTTCAAGTCGACATTGAATGAGGCCAATGACGTCATCAAGAGTCCGGAAGAATACATCAACCGCTCGCTTAAGTTCGAAAGCAAGACCTTTTTGCATGGCCTGTTGGTGGTGGAAGACAAATTGAGCATGGCCCACAGTCTGGAGACTCGCGTCCCCTTCCTCGACAACGACATGGTCGATTTTGCCATGCGAGTTCCCGTGCACCTGAAGCTGCGGGACCTTAGGCAAGCCGACCGCATTAACGAAAACGAGCCGCCACCACTGAAGTTTGTTAACCCGAGTGACGACGGCAAGCTCATTCTGCGCAAGGCCCTGTTGCGGTACGTGCCCGGACATTATGTCAACGGCCGGAAGCAAGGGTTCTCTGCACCCGATGGAAGTTGGTTCCGTGGCGAGAGCATTGAATACATCAAGGGGTTGCTCTACAACCGCCATGCCCGCATTTACGACTACATCCAGCCCGAGGCTGCTCACGCCCTGCTTAACGAACACTTCACCGGCAAGGTGAATCGCCGGCTGTTGATTTGGTCGCTAATGTGTTTTGAGTGGTGGCTCAAGACCTTCCTCCCGAACCCACATGCGTGAAACAAGACTGATTCGTGACGCTATCGCTACTTTTGCTCTGGATCTGTCGGGCCTGTGTGTCTTCACGGAGGCGGCCATGGGCGACTTCCGGGTGACGCCAGCCATCGCCCTTGTCGCAGGTGCGGAAAAGGTATTTGCCATTGCCAAGGACTCACGGTTTAGCACGGCGCTGGAAGCGGCCACGGCCGCGCAGGAGTTCGCAGCCCTTCTGGGTTGCGCTGATCGCCTCCAGGTGGTCTTCAACTACGACAAGATTGGCATGGCTGATTTGGTGACTAACCTCGGTTTTGTCCGTCCTATCAATGCGTTTCTGATCAACCGGCTCAAACGTACTGCGGTGATTCCACTCATGTGGGAGACGTGGGAGTTGAGAGCACAAGACCTTGACCTAGGCTCCTGCTTAGGGCGGGAGGTTCTCGTTTTGGGCACCAACGAGCACCATCCCTCCCTTCAATTCCTTCGGTATGTGGGTCTGCTCGCTGTTAAGCTGCTGCTGGAATCCAAACTTGAAATCTCCCGATCCACCATTCTGCTAGTGGGAGGCGGGAAGTTTGGGGAAGCCAGTGTTGACGCATTATCGAGGCTGGATAGTCGTTTAGCAGTGGTTTGCACACCAGAGCATTGCCACGAGTCCCTGAAGCCTTACTGGATTGCGAACAGTCTGACTTCGCCCCAAGCCAGGGAATTCATCAGCACCGCAGACGCCTTGGTCTTCGTGGAACACGAAGCGGAACATCTTCTGCTGGGCTCGCCCGGCTTGACTGTCTCGGAACTTTCTGGCATCAACCGAGACGTGAAGATCATTCATGTGTCAGGCCTGGTGGATTGGCAAGGATTGGAACGGGAGCACTTCGCGGTTCATCCTGCACACCCCGCACGACAACCCAGAGTCATGAGTGTTTCTGCGGGCTACCTCGGGCCACGGCCGGTTATCGAGCTTCACACAGCCGGACTGAAAGTGGGAGAAGAAATGGCACGGGCAAGGCGAGCGTATTCAGATGTTCACCAGGCAAGGGCAACGGCGCTGGAGAATCCTCTTTGTCAGGACTTCTCTCCAGGACAATACGCCCGGCACGCTGTCCCTTTCGCGGATGGGGACAGCACCGCGATCGTGCCCATGGGGGAAGCGTTGCCTCGGTTGACCATCGGCGCGACGACCCCGCACTGCGACGAAACGCTCGGCCCCTGGCCGGGCTCCCCTTCGCACACTCGTTTTCTTAGAGGTCTCCAATGATCAGCCACGAAAAGATCGTCCGCCTGCTGGACAGGCACAGAGGCAACCTCAAAGGAAATGACGCGGCTTTCCTTAAACGGGTGTATTCCAAGGGCATTGATGTCTACACGGACCGGCTGAAGCAATATGGCTTCTGCGGCCTCTCCCGCGTGCTCGATGCGGGCTGCGGTTTTGGCCAATGGTCCTTGGCGCTTTCGACGCTGAACTCGCAGGTCAATGCCTGCGATGCCTCGGCCGTTCGGGTGGAGGTCCTCACAAGGCTCGCCTCCGATCTGGGCATCACCAACGTTTCTGCGCGGCAAGCGACCCTCGACAGCTTGCCTTACGACTCTGCCAGTTTCGATGGTGCGTTCTGCTATGGAGTTCTATTTCTGACGCGCTGGCGGGAGTCTCTCCGAGAACTGGCGCGCGTAGTGCGCCCTGGAGGAAAGCTGTACGTGAATGCAAACGGTCTCGGCTGGTACAAGAACCTCTGGTACAACCTTCCCAATCCTGCAGCTGACTATGATCCCAAGCTCGTGGCAGCTCGCGCGTTCATGAACACCTGGAAGTACCAAAACGGTCAGGGTTCTGAGGACGGAGTCGACATCATCATCGAGCCAGAACAGTTGAAGGAAGAACTCGAGAAGCTGGGCTTTGATCACATTGCTCAGGCCGGCGAAGGTCTGCTGCTCGCATCCCACCCGGAACAAGCCGCGAGGCAGGCGTTTTTCAAAGGCGAATATCTGGGTGATCTCGGAGTCTACGAAGTCATCGCCGCCAAATACTGATGGCTATTCCCCCCGAACCAGAGGGGTAGTGCGAAGGGGATTTCATCTATGTCGTATGTAAGAAAGAAGTCACTTCTGGAGAAGTTGCTGACCACTCGTTCGATCAAGGGATTCGCCCAGAACTTCCTTCTCAACACTATGGCTGGGCAGAAGCTGTTTCTTTACAGTGATGACCTGCCTCGAGTGCTCAACATCTCGTTCAACGAGAAAACCTGCATGTTCCAGTGCCAGATGTGCCCCTATGAGGACAAGGTCGTCCGCGACATGTACAAGCAGGGAAACGAGATGTCCTTTCAGACGCTCAAGAACCTAGTCGCGAGCGTGCCCAATGATCCGTACTTGAGTTTTGACATGTCGGCGATTGGGGAAACGCTTCAGTTTAAATCCTTGCCAGAGTTTATCGCGTACATGAAGAAGCAGAAACCGCTGGTCAATACGATAATCTCTACCAACGGCGTCCTGCTGACCGAAAGCCTGTTCCGATCGCTCGTGGAGAGCGGCTTGGACAACCTGCAGATCTCGCTCTTTGCCGAGAACAAAGATGACCACGCCATGATTACTAAATCGAAGTCCTTCGACGTCGTCTGTGAAAATATTCGAAATGCGTCCCGCATCCGCAAGGAAATGGGTTCCAGGAAGCCTTACATGCAAACCTTCCTCATGGAATCCAAGGAGACCCAGGACAAAGTGGCGACTTTCAAGCAGTACTGGTCTCAGTATGTGGACGCAGCCTTCTCGCGCCCGATCTACAACCTGGGCCGAGAGATCGAAGGACTGACGCCAACTTTCGAACCGAAGCTTCCGTCACAACGCCATCCCTGCATCATGCCATGGTACTCCACTGCCATTCGCTCCAACGGCGATGTCCTGCACTGCTACATGTTCCACTGGCACAAGGAAACCGAGAAGATGAAGGTAGGCAATATCAACGAGATGACTTTGGCTGAAATTTGGAGCCGGCCAGAGTTCCGGAAGTTCCGTGAGGCTCATCGCAAGCTTGATTTCAAAGACTATCCAATCTGCCAATCCTGCGACGCCTGGTCAGCCTACACCAACGTTTGGGAACGCATGAACGGGCACTTCAGTTACTCCCCCCTCCGGGTGAGCGATTTCTTTACTCCCAGCCCTCATTATC
>JBGPHY010000547.1:0-4499 GCA_041484625.1 Terriglobia bacterium
AGGAATAAACGAAAAGGAAAGGAAAAGCTCCTGACAACGGGGCTATTCTACTATGACCAGCACTCCAGTGGTGAGATTTTGCGGAATCCGATCTCTAGAGAGTTATGAACGGGTGCCTTAACCTCAATCATTCATGAAAGGCAGGGGTGGTCAGATGCTTCAGGTTGGCGGCAAAGGCAGCTCTTCGCGCCACCCCGGCCCCAACTTTCGTCTCGTCCACCCCTCCTCGTCTCTGCAGGGGAACCGAAAAGCGTGGATCTTCCCTCAACGATGTAAATTCGCACTTTCGCCCAAGGATAGGTACCGGGCCGGTTATTTTTTCTTGTCGGAATGAAGGGCCTCGATCAGGACGCCCAGCGCCTTTTGGCTGTCAAAGTAGATGTAGGTCCCGTCATCGCTGTCATAACGGCCTTTGTGGATGACCGAGTATCCCTCCTTTTCCAGTGCCTGCGTAGTTTTTTCGGGATCTACGACTTGGAATCCGAGGTGGTGCACGCCTTCACCCTTTTTGTCGAGTATCTCTTTCCAGCTGGTTCCCTCCCCAACCGGCTGCAATAATTCCAGCACAACCTGCCCCAAATTGAAGAATGTCAATTTGACTTGACCCTCGGAAGGTTTCCCGCGATAAGTCATCTTTACTTCATGTCCCGGGCGAGTGGTTCTGATTTCAGGGACAGGCATCCCCAGCAATTCGGACCATCGTTTGCTGGCGGCTTCGATATCGCGAACCACGATGGCAACCTGAATCACTTTCTTCAAACCGGGATCATGATACTTTTCCTGCCCAAAGGCGGCCCTGCCCAAATTGAAAAAAGAGATCAAACAGATCAATCCTGCGACAACACATAATCGCTTCATGAGATTCCTCCGTTGAGAAAGTTGAATGAACCTGTCTGGCACCGACCGGCCTTCGATAAGCCGAATTCTTTTACAACTCTATCAGTCAAAAGTCATCTGCCGCCAGATCCTCCGACGCTGATTGCTTGCAATGGCCCTCTTCTAACTTAGCGGGCCGGATCCGGAGAGCATCCAGGTTACTGCGGCATCCCGGCATCCGCTATATTCCACGGCCCGGGGATCGGCGGGTATTGTTCCGCGAGTCCTTCCTTGAGTTCGACTCCTAATCCCGGCTTATCCGGAATCTCGAAGTGGCCGTCTTTCACCGCCAGCTTCTCTTTGAAAAGCCCTTCCTTGAGCGGATTGGGAGTCATATTCGTTTCGAGCAGGAACCGATTGGGGACAGCAGCCATCACATGAGCATTCGCAATGGCTACCAGGTTATCCTGCCAACTATGTGGGCAGAAGAGCTTGCCCCTGCTATGGGCCAGACGGGCGATATACCAGGCTTCCGTCATGCCAGCGTCATCGCACCCGGACTGAATGATGTCGTAGGCGCCACGATCCATCATTTCCGCAATCTCGCCTCGGTTACTCCGGGATTCCCCACCGGATATCTTAACCGTCGGGAGTGCCTTCTTGATCGTGAGGTAGCCGTCGATGTCCTCTCTTTTGGTGGGTTCCTCAAACCAAAGGAACTTCAACTCCTCCAGAACGGGGCATATCTCGAGGCACTGTTCCACCGACCACCGCTGGTTGGCTTCCTGGATGAGGTCAAAGTCCGGTCCAACCGCTTCCCGAACCTTGCGCAAATAGGGAATGAAGTCTTTGACGGTGATTCCGAGTTTCCCGAACCCACCACCCATCCGCATCTTGAAAGCCGTGTAGCCGTTCGCCTTGTGACCGAGCGCTTGCTTGATGAGATCCTCCGGCCCGGGAAAACCGGAGCCCTTGCGCCACGAGAATTCACCCCCGCTGGCGTAAACCCGCAGGCGCGTAAGCGGTTCCACATCGATTGCCAGCAGCTTGTACAGCGGCAGTTGCTTTACTTTTCCGATGATGTCCCAGAGCGCCGTGTCGACCCCCGCCCAGGCCGCGCTGCCGCCTGGGCCTGCAATCCCGCCGGCGAGAGACTCGACATCGAAAGGGTTCTTTCCCAGTAATATGGGTTTGATCACATTCTGGACATACCGGTCCATCTGCTGTGGTCCGCGATAGCGGCTGCACCCGCCGATTCCAGTAATGCCGGCATCGGTCGATATCTGCACGATCACCGACTCCGTCTTCACGATGATTGTGTTCTCGTCGCCGTCCGCCCACTGCTCCTCCGGCTTGAGTTTGTACGCCAGGTTGATCACCTTGATGTCGGTGATTCTTATCCTCTCTCGCTTGACACCATCGAGGGGGGAAATCCGATTGGCCGGCAACGAGGAACGGCGACTCTGTTGTGCTGAAATCGCAACTGCCCCAACAAGGCCTGACGCCAATCCCAGAAACTGCCTTCGTGTCGAACTGAACATACGCCTCCTCTTCCTGATGCCCTCTACTCCGGGCGGCTTGTGGTCTTCATTCACTGTAGTGCTCCACACACTTCATAGCCGCGAAGATATGGATGCAGGGCAACCGTGGAGGGATTCATCACAGCGACTAGAATCCGGAACATGAGCTCTACGAGCGCCCAATGAAACGTTGACGTTCCGTGCGCCCGAGGGCTGGAGGGTTCACTCCCCTAGTCGCTGCAGCCTGGTGTCCTCGGCTTTGTACACCTCCCCCATGCCGCCACCACCCAGCTTCTCCAGAATTTGATAATTGGAAATCGTTTTGCCGACCATGTCAGTGTGACCTCTCTAGGGTTGGGTTGATTACCCCTAGGTGGTGGTGCCAACCCACCGCGTAGTGCTACGGCGGGAAGTTCATGCGGTGCACGAGATCTTGAAAGCGCGCGTCGGAGCGCAGGGGATCGAGCAGCGGGTCCACCTTCAGGTTTGTCAGCAATTCTTCGCGTGCCTCGTAAGCTTTTTCCAGCCAGTTTAGTGCTTGGTTGTGATCACCCACGCCTGCATGGATAAGGGCAAAGTAGTATGGAGAAACATACCTCTTCCTTGATAACCCTGCTAATTCCTCCAACGTTTTTAAGGCCTGCTCCCTTCTGCCCGCTACAGCATATGCATAGCCAAGCAAGGCGATGTTCCGGGGCTGTCCCTCAGAAAGGCTGATCGCTTTTTGAACCTCATTGATTCCCTCTTCGAACATTTGCTTCTTCAGATATGCCATCCCGAGCAAATAGTGCGTATATGCGAAGTTCGGTTCAAGATCGAGCGCCTTTCGATTGACTTTGATCGCCTCGTCAAAACGACGCGCGTAAAACAGGGGCCATCCCATTTCTGCATTGATAACGAGTGAAAGAGGCTCGAGCTCCTGCGCGCGCTTCATCTCAGCGATGGCTTCTTCGAAACGCATTGTCGCTACCAGGTATTGGCTGTACCAGCGGTGAGCGGTGGCATAGTTCGGATCAAGTGCCAGGGCACGCTTGAATTCTCTCTCGGCCTCCTGCCAGTCCCATTCGTACGACATGGCTGAGTATGCCAGCGAATTGTGGGCTTCAGCAAGTTTCTCGTCCAGCTCAAGGGCTTTCAGTGCCGCCGCCTTCGCTCGGGGGAAAGTCTGGTCTGGAGAGGGTCCTCCCCAAAACGTAAAAGCGTTGTAACAATCGGCCAGTCCCGCATAGGCCAGGGCATAAGTTGGATCTTTCTTGATCGCCGCCTCAAAGTCGTCAACGCTCTTTTCGAGACTCTCCAACGTCCTCTTGTTCCAGTGATAGAGGCCCTTCAGGTAAAGCTGATAGGCCTCGGAATTTTCTGTCGGGCGTTTACCCAGCCGCTTCTGCTCTTCCCCACTCAGCCGCAGTCGCAGTTTCCCGGCGATTTCCCTGGCAATCTCCTCCTGAACCGCCAGCACATCTGCGAGCTTGCGATTGTATTGCTCCCCCCACATTTGAGATACCCTCTCGACGTCCACTAGTTCAGTCTGGATGCTCAAATTGTCGCCCCGCTGCACTACCCTTCCCGTCAGTACCGCGCGGACATTGAGATCCTTTCCTGCCTTCTGGGTGTCAATTTCCTTCCCCTTGTAGCGAAATGTCATGCTACGCGGCACTACTCTCAGGTTGGGCAATTGCGTGAGGTTATTGATCAAGCTCTCAGGGATGCCATCGCTGAGATACTCGGTATTGGGATCCCCGCTCGCATTGACGAAGGGCATGACTGCTATCGAAACAATCCGCTCGCCGCCGCGCTCGAGGTACAGGTAGAGGCTTGTGGCAAGGACGAAGAGAACCGCTGTGAGCGCAGCGTAAAACCCCCAGCGGCGAGCAAGCGGTGGTTGTTTTATGCCTATCGCTTCCGCAGGCGCACGCCCTGAGTCACTGTCTCGTTTGAGGTTCTTCAAATCGATTAGAAGCTCTTTGGCCGATTGGTAGCGCCGACCGCGATCCTTCTCCAAGCTCTTGCGGATGATTCGTTCCAGCTCAGCAGGACAATCAGGATTCAGCCGCACCAGTGAGGTCGGTGTCTGGTTGAGAATGGCATTAAAGATCAGGGCCGAGGTCGAGCCTGTGAAAGGCAGTCTTCCAGTGGCCATCTGGTAGAGCACTACTCCAAACG
>JBGPHY010000548.1:0-4490 GCA_041484625.1 Terriglobia bacterium
CCTTCCGGTTGCTGCTCCACCATGAGTTCTTCCACGAGGCGTACCAGGTGGCGTTGTCCTATGATGAAGGCTCATTGCGATATGGTCCCTGGAGGGAACAACATCAACTCGGCCTTTCGGCTGTCCTGTTGAGAGACGAGCTTCGAATTGAAAAACTGGTCCTGTCTATCAATCGGTCGACTCTTGAGGCCCGGGGCGGATTCAGGCACCTGAGGACACCTGAAGGGCAACTCGATTTCGGCGGGGTACTGGCCCTCAATCTGGTCAGCCAATTCTATCCCGAGATACGCAATTTGCAGGGGAGTATCGGCATTTCCGGAAGGCTTGTGGCAGGAAGGGAAGGTTGGAGCGCATCCGGGCAGCTCGAAGGGAAGCAGCTCTCTTTTGACACTGTCAGGATCGGCCAGGCGACCAGCCGGTTTCTCTTGAAGGAGGATCAACTCCGTTTCGACGGAATTCGAATTGCCGGGTTGCGTGGATTTGCTGAGGGTGGTTTGAGAGTGGACTCCCCGTTCCGCCACCCCAAGTTTCGGGCTGAATTCACCTTTAAGCACGTGGGATTCTCCGACCTTGCCCTTGTTGCCCGACTGGAAAAGATCCGGTTTGCCGCTTTCCTGGACGGAACCATGGAAGCCAATTGGGAATGGGATTGGAAGAACTTCACAGGAAACGGACGACTCAAGATTTCAAAAGACGAACGCGCAATCCAGCCAGGTCGCGCCGGAACCCAAGTTCTACCGTTGGAAGGCGAGTTGAATTTTGCCGTGGCTCGCCGGAACTCATCGTTTCAAGATAGCTACCTGCAAATGGGAAACACCCGTGTGTCCATTTCAGGAACTCTTTCTCCGGATCAGACATCCAATCTCCATGTAGAGCTTCATTGCCCCGATCTTACGCAACCGGCAATCTACTTCCCTGAATTGGACGACCTTCAAGGCTCAGTCGATTTCTCCGGTACAGTTATGGGGACTCTCAAGCAACCCGAGTTTCAGGGGAGGGTCATCGCTGACAAGTTCTTTGCCCAAAAGGTGTCGCTGGATCATCTTGACGGGCAGGTAAGAGCCAAATCCGGCGAGTTAGAACTGCTCCATCTCTCTGCGGTCAGAAACGGTTCCGTGGTTGAGGCCAGGGGGAAGATCTTCCTGGATCCTAAACGGTTCCGTCCCACTGGGGCCGAGAATCTCCAGCTTAAAGTGCGGAATGCTTCAGCCCTGGACCTGTTTACGGCAGTGGGCAGGTCTTTCCCTGTCGAAGGGGAAGTGTCGGGAGAGTTCACAGCGGATGGTTTGTATCCCGACCTGCTTCTGCGAGGGAACGCACGGATCTTGAACGGTGAATTCTACGATCAGCCCTTTGACAAGGCCGAGCTGGAGCTGCATGGTAGTCCCTTCGCGTTTGAAGTGCCACGGTTCCGAATCGGGATTGGCAAAGGCCATCTGGAAGGATCCGCATCGATCAATGTGAAAGAACAGGTGTTCCAAGCAAATGTCACAGGCAAAGAGATTGCCCTCGCCCAACTCCACAGACTCCAATCGTTGACCCGTCCGGTAAGTGGTTGGCTGACCGAACTGGAACTCAAAACGGCTGGACCCCTCCACAATCCCAGTGTGGAGGGTCGTGGAAAGGTGACTGGTCTCACCTTTGCAGGCGAATTAGTGGGCGACTTTCAGAGCACATTCCACAGCCGTGAAAATGTCCTCGAATTCACGGTCGCGTCAACAACTCCCAAGATTAATCTTCAGGCAAGAGGAGACCTTGACTGGAATGGGGAGTGGCCGATCCACGCGAAGGTCCAGTTCCAAAACATCGGGTTCACACCTTACCTGAAAAAATTCCTCCCTGCCGCCCCCGAAACCCTGACCAGCCAAGGAAGTGGAAACTTGACCGTTTCGGGCCCTCTTCGGTCGCCTGCTAAGCTAGCTCTGTCGGGTTCACTCTCCGCTCTGAAACTGGCTTTCCGGGAGACTCAGTTGCAGGCCTCCCAATCCTTTGGCGTCTCCTATCGAGACCAGAAGCTGACTGTTAACAATGCCGCTTTCACCGGCAAGGGGACGGCCCTCCAAGTAAACGGGTCCGTTGACTTTTCAAAGAATCTGAGACTTGAAATGCATCTGATTGGAGACCTGGATTTGGCGCTGGTGACCGAATTCTCCAGGAAGATTGTGGTGAAGGGGAATGGAACCGTTAACGCTGATATTCGGGGAACGCTGGCTGATCCGCAGGTGAAAGGATTTGTTGAAGTGCGAGCCGAGCAGTTCGCCTACCAGGGACTCCCAAACTCACTTTCCCAAGTTTCGGGACGGCTCTTCTTCGACGAACACCAAGTCAACATCGCCAGCCTGACGGGTGTTAGTGGAGGAGGGCAGGTCCGATTGAATGGAAATCTTGGATTCGGTCAATCTGAGTTGAATTCGATCAGCCTCAAGATTGAGGCCCGCGAGGTGCGGGTCCGTTACCCCGAGGGCATGCGCAACATTCTAAATGCTGACCTGTCGCTTCGAGGATCGCAACGATCACAGTCCCTGACAGGGGCAATCCAAATCCAAAATGCCTCGTTCCAGAAAGACTACGACCCGATTGCGGAATTCTTGAAAAATAAGGGCCCCTCCGTCACCTTTCCAGCGGCTAAGAACCTGGGAGAACATCTGAACCTGGATTTGCAGATTACTGCGGATCGAAACATCCGGTTAGACACTAACCTCTTGAAGCTCGACACGGGTGCCGATTTACGGGTGAGAGGGACCTTAGCGAATCCCTCCATAACTGGAGGCCTGGAAGCCAGTGGGGGAGAGCTCTTTTTCCAGGGTACTCGGTACCGCATCACGCGTGGGCGAGTTGACTTCCTTAATCCGGTTCGCTTGGAGCCGATCATCGACTTGGAGGCCGAAGCCGACGTTCGCGATTACCGGGTCATATTGACCTTGAAGGGCACTGCTGACAAACTTCGCGCTGATCTGCGTTCAGATCCCCCCTTGGCTACCATGGAACTTTTCAGCCTTATTTCTTCCGGGGGCGCTGGCACACAGCCATCTCCCAGTTCAATGTTCAGGCCTTACTCAGCCACAGGCAGGCAAGTGGATACTCCGGCGGGGGCAAGCTCACTGCTTTCGGAAGGACTGTCACTGAAGGTCGGATCGAGAGTTAAGAAGATTTTTGGCCTGAGTCAGCTTCTGGTTGAACCGCGCTCCTTTCTGTATGCAGGGCGACGCGACCCTTCAGCCCGAGTCACCGTTGGGCAACAGATTACCCGGAATTTCTCGGCCACCTATTCCACAAGCTTCTCTAACAGCGAGCAACAAGTCATTATTCTCGTCTACAACGTGAACGATTCCACTTCAATCATTGCCTCCCGCGACGCGGATAGGTATTTCGGGCTGGACGTGCGTTTCCGCAAGCGCCTGCGGCAGAAGAACAAATGAGCGTGTAGGGCTATGGTGTTCTCACTTGCGCTAAATCGAAGACAGGACTCATACGGATCGAGAGCCCCGAGAGGACAGTTTCTAATCGGTCGGGTTGTTCAGTTCCGCTGCGCAATCATGGAGAGCAAGCCCCAGGAGATAGGCCACGGAAAGGCTGCTGTAAAACGTCACAGTGCCGTCCAGGATTCGGCCGGGAAGATTTCCCATAAGAGGCAAGGTCATAAATCGGGTAGCCATGTCTAACAAAAGCGACAGCCCAAAGCCTAATCCTTGAACCACCAGGTACATCAGGAAGGCTTTGAAGTAGGAGTTGCCCATCCGGCGAATGGTGTCCAAACCCACCAATGGATTGAGTAGCAAACCGAAGTCTTCGCTATACCCCGCAACGATCAGGGCCATGGGGTAATAGGCAATACCCCAGAGCAGAGCTAACAGGAATACGCCTAAAAGCCAACCCGAGGCACCGGTGAGGAATTGCCCAGCCACTGGCAGGAGAGTCTCATAGGAAGATCGCGGGGTTTTTTCGTTCACCATGTCCTGCGCCTGGTTGGCCGGCCGCAGTTTGTCCAGCTTTCTCATGACTTCGGCATCTTTTTCGGGATTCTCGCTATTGATGAGAGCCTTGAGTTCGTCGGCAGTGGGTCCCTGCTGTTGGGCCTGGCTCTGAAGTTGAGCAGGGGTCAAAGGGACGTACACTCGTATTGCCCAGCCAGCCCGACATCAAGGCCACCAGTAGCAGGAGAAGTGGTCCGAAGGTCACCAGCAGGACACCGAATCCAAAAAGTGTTGGGCGGATGGCATTGTTCCAAATCGAAAACGAGTCAAACCTACCCAGGAAGTTGCGTTCAAACCGACCCCAGGCAACCTGCTTGACCACCTGGGTCAGACAGCCAAAAAGCAGACCGTTTGCGAGCATCACTGTCATCAGGCCTGAACGCATGCCAAGGACGCTTCCCAGTTGCAGGAAGGCATAGAGGCTGGCAGCCAGGATGAGGGCAGCCGGGAATCTGAGGGGATAGTGGAGTGCCCTGCCAAGGTCGCCCCAACCGAAATGGGATTCCTGCCGGGAAC
>JBGPHY010000549.1:0-4490 GCA_041484625.1 Terriglobia bacterium
ACGTGACGAATACTCTAACGGCCAAGCTCGGGCGTTTGACCCTTACCACCGGAATCTCAATCGGGCCCGTTCGGACTTTGACATCAGTCACACGTTCACGGCCAGCGCTATCTATGAGCTTCCCTTGGGGAAAAACCTGCGGGGATTAACGAGGCAGGTTCTCAACGGATGGCAGTTGAATACCATTTTAATGATCAGCTCGGGAGTCCCTTTCACTCCGCTGGTAGACGGCGATCCTGACCGCGATGGGACTGATGAGAATGCAGCACGGTCTAACCTGGCGTCGGGTGTCAGCCTGACCCCAGCAGGCGGCCGGAGTCCGGATCTCTGGTTCAATCCCGGGGCGTTCATCCCTCCAGAAATCGGCTTTCGCGGCACAGCTGGAAGGAACATCGTGATTGGGCCCGCTTACAGGGCCTTGGACTTGGCTGTCGTCAAGAACTTCCGGATCGGGGAAACACGAAACATTCAGTTGAGAGCGGAGGCTTTCAATCTCTTCAATCGCGCCAACTTCGATCTTCCCTCCAATTCTGAGAACGGCGAGCTCCTTTATAATTACCTCCCGGCTGCCGGCGCCACGCCGGCCCAATTCATTCAGGCTGGAAGTGTTGGGAAGATCTTCGGCACGATAGGAGATTCCCGCGAAATCCAGCTTGGGCTGAAGTTTGTTTTTTAAACGGGGTGCCTGAAACTGTCGGGGAACAACACTGAAACGAGTTCGAACCCAAAATCAAGGCTGGGCAACGATACTATTGGGGTGGAGTCTCTCTGCAACCTGACGCGCAACCCGAAACTCGCGCAGCACAGAGACTAGAATAAACATGCCCACTATGAAGAGAGAAACCATCGGGGCCGGAGAGGCCGATTCAATCCGTGCTTCCAGGACCTTTGTCCCCGAGAGCCTGGCCAAGATCAGTTGGGGTGTGCTGGTCAGGGGACTCTTCGCTGTTGTGATTCCCTTGGCGGTGTGGTTTGTTCCCCTTAATCTGGATCCAACCGCCCACCGTGCACTGGCGGTCTCAACCTTCATGATCGTCGCTTGGATCACGGAAGTATTTTCTCACGCGCTCACCGGGTTGGTCGGCTGCTACCTGTTTTGGGCCCTGGGTGTTACCAGTTTCGGCACGGCGTTTGGAGGGTTTGCTTCTGAAAGCCCCTGGTTTTGTTTTGGAGCTCTCCTCTTCGGGATGATGGCAGTCAAGTCCGGCTTGGCCCGCCGACTGGCTTGTCTGCTGCTGATGAGCGTAGGCCACACCTACTCACGAGTAATCCTGGGCTTCGTGCTTCTCTCCTATTTGCTCACGTTTCTGGTGCCTTCAGGGGCGGCCTGCGTCGTGATTAAGGCGACCATCGCGCTGGGCCTGATGGAGGCGCTCCGCTTGGGCCCCGGCAGTAACGTCGGGAAGGGGTTATTTGTCACCTTGACCTATACCGCCGGCATGTACAACAAAATGTTGGTGGCTGGCACCGCTACCATTCTGGCTCGAGGGTTGATTGAAAAAACGGCGCAGGTGGAAGTCCTATGGAGCCGCTGGTTTGTGGCCTTCTTGCCGTGTGCAGTCGTCACCCTTTACCTGACCTGGCGTCTGGCTTTGTGGTTGTACCCGCCAGAGGGGTTTAGCTCCAGCGAAGGGAAGGTGTTCCTGGAGAGTGAGCTGAGGAAATTGGGGCCCTGGAGCTATTCGGAGAAGCGAGCCGCTGTCTTCATGCTGGTGGCGACCGCCCTGTGGATGACTGATTTCTGGCACCGGACTCCCCCGGCAATGATTGGTCTTGGTGTGGGTTTGCTGGCGGCTCTGCCCGGAATTGGGTTTATAAAACGGGGAGACTTGAAGCAGTTGGACTATTCGTCGGTTTTCTTCATTGCAACCGCTCTCAGCATGGGAGAGGTCCTGATGAAGACCGGGGCCATTGGCCCACTGACCACTGCAATATTCAAGTGGATGGGACATTTAGTAACCAATACGTACAGCTTGGCTTTGGTGCCGTACTGGACCTCTTTTATTTACCACCTCTTCCTGGGCAGTGAGATCCCAATGCTCAGCACCTCAATACCGCCCTTGATGCACTTTGCCCGATCTCATGGTCTGGATCCATTGGCACTGGGCATGATCTGGACGTTTGCTGCAGGTTGTAAGCTCTTTGTGTATCAGTCTTCAGTCTTGATCATAGGTTACTCCTACGGATACTTCGAAGGCCGAGACCTGTTTCGCTTTGGCGCTTATATGGCTGCTGCCGAATCATTGATCCTGTTCTTCCTCGTAATTTTCTACTGGCCGCTGCTAGGTATTGGGGCGATACCATGACTGCTTCCAGCAAACCGGATCCCATACTCCGTTTCTTCAATCGAGCGGAAAACTACGCGAGGTATCGGCCGGCCTATCCCTCGGCCATCGTCGACCTTCTCAAAGAGGATTGCCACCTAACGGCCGAATCCATCATTGCAGATGTCGGCTCAGGGACGGGCGCACTCGCCGAACTTTTGCTGAATAATGGGAATCGTGTCGATGGAATTGAACCGAACGGGGAAATGCGCGATATCGGCGTGCTTCATCTCAAAAAGTATCCCCTTTTCGCCAGCATCGCGGCTACTGCGGAATCAACAACCCTTGCTGATCACACGATTGACTTTGTTACCGTTGGCCGCGCGTACCAATGGTTTGATGAGAATCTGGCCCTGGCCGAGTTCTCACGAATCCTGAAACCCTATGGCTGGCTGGTGATTGCCTGGATCAAAAGAAGAGAGACCTCTGAATTCCTGAAAGCCTACGAGCAGTTCCTGCAGACCCATGGAACAGACTACACAATTATGAGGCAAAGGCGTGCGGAGAGCGAGAGACAACTGGGCTTATGGCTAATGAGGACACAGATGCCAGTGGAGGAACAGAGGCTTGACTTTGAAAGTCTGCGCGGACTGGTCTTGTCCTTGTCCAATTGCCCGCACCCCCGAGATCCCGAGTTTCCTTCTATGATGGGGAAGCTTGAGAACCTTTTCCAGAGGTACAAAGAAGAGGGACGGGTGGTTCTTGAATACGACGCCATAGTGTACTATAGGCATTTGCCGAGGCCACTTTAACAGTACGCCTGTCCAGCAGCAGGACAAAGGGCGGGGTTAGTTCTGCATCCGTCCCGGAGCATTCGGCCTGGAGAAAATCGGCCAACCGCTTCCGAAGGACGGCTTTCAAGGAGATGAGGGTGAGCCAAAACGTAAAGCAAATCAGGGACTTTCTGCGAGGCAAACTCACTCGTAGGGACTTCATTGAGGGGGCAGCAGCCGGGAGCCTCAGCCTCTCGGCCACAATGTCCATTCTTAGCTCGACGGCCCTGGCTGATGATCCTCAGCAGGAGCCTGGCCAGGGAGATCACGGTAAGGTGAGAACTCCCCCAAGGCGTGAGCAACAAAGATACCAGACCAATCTCAATCCGTTCGATGCATGGCTTGAATCAGAAGGCATCCCAGTCTATCGGGATTACCAGGTCGCCAAGTTGCACACGCTTGAACTCAAACCGTGGAAGCGACTGGGGGTCAGCGGAGCGCACATCGATCTCATAGGTGGGGAAGGCCTCAACGGGGGGTATCTCTGCGAGATTCCGTCGAACGCCCAGTCGATAGCTCAGCGTTACCTGTTCGAAGAGGTCATCATCGTTCTCTGTGGCAAGGGTGAGACTGCAGTCTGGTATCCTGGAGCATCCCCTCAGTCAATCCGATGGGAGACAGGGAGTGTTTTCTCACCCCCGTTGAATGTCTGGCGTCAGCATTTTAACCGAGGTTCCGTTCCCGCCAGGTTCCTGGCCATCACAAATGCCCCCGTTGTGATTGACCTCTTTCACAATGCGGAGTTCGTCTTCAACAACAACTTCGTGTTCCGCGGTCGATACGATGGCTCAGCCGGTTACTTTGGAGTGGGCCGGGAAAAGTACTGCCACAAAGAGACATCTCCCGAATCCAGTGAAATGGCCGGAGGCGTTGATACCTGGGAAAGCGGCTTTGTCCCCGATGCGCGGACTCTGCCCCTTTACACGGCTAGGGAGCGCGGGGCCGGAAACACACGGATCGAACTCCAGCTCTCCGACAACACCATGCAGGCGCATCTTTCCGAATTCGAGGTCGGAACTTACAAGAAGGCACATCGCCACGGCCCTGGGTCCTACGTCACGGTGCTCAACGGTCAAGGCTACACCTTGATGTGGAAGGGATCCCTGAAATACTCTGAGGCCCCAACTCGAATCCGAATCGACTGGCAGGAAGGAAGCCTGTTTGTACCGCCGGATGGCTGGTTTCATCAGCATTTCAACACGGGACCCGACCCAGCCCGCTATCTTGCGGCCACCTGGGGCGGGGATGGCAAGTGGTTCATGCGAGCACTGGGAGGGGGTGGTAGAACCCACCGACTCGGTAAGACCAGCACACGAAAAGGGGGTAACCTCGTTGAATACGAGGACGAAGATCCGGCTGTCCGGGAAATCTACATGACAGAACTCAGAAGAAC
>JBGPHY010000550.1:0-4490 GCA_041484625.1 Terriglobia bacterium
AGCATTTTCAGCCAATTCTGAGCACTGAAATCCGGAACAGACTCATTCTATCGTTTTGGAACGCCCTTGTCTCAGAAATTCCCCCCGCCGTCCTTGCTTGGAGGGTGGCGCAGGAAATAAAAAAGGGCAGGCGCCCCACGGGAACGCCTGCCCTCTGACTTGAAGACTCGGTCCTGCCTTTCGGGAGACCGGGTGACTTACTTGCCCTCGAAGGTCCGCTCGTAATTGATCACGTACCAGGCCTCTTCCTCCGTGATCGCGGTCCCGATCAGCGGCACCATGCCGGTCCCCGCGCTCCCGTTCTTGATGACAGAGCCCGGATTAGTCATGAATGCCGTAGCGAGGCGGCTGAGACCGACGCCCGCCGTGGCTTCTCGCAAGTGAGGACGACGCAGGCGTACTTGCGGTCCGTCGAGGAGGCCGAGCGAGAAAAGCCGCGCCGGGCAAGAGGATCGGCCGCCGCAGTAGGCGTTCATGGCTAGTCCGGGCTGGAACAACTCGCCGTCCGTTCGGTTCTTGTGGAACTTCGCAAATCCGGGACAGATTTATTTTTACTGCAGACGAGCCTCGACACGCCGGGCAGGAGCGCCTTGTATAGCCACGGCGCGGTGAAAATAAATCTGTCCCGATTTTCTCGCGATTTTCTCGACAGATTTTACATGGCTCAATTCGTATTCTTGAATAAGAGAAGGACATGGCTTATGCTGACGCTGGTTGTAATCTCGCATCTATGGAAGTTGCCCCTTCAGAATTGCCAGTCAGTCAGATGCGCTCCCGCTCCGTCAAAACCTTCTTAGTCATCGGGGCGCTTGCTGCATACTCAATTGTTTCTCTCAGTATCGTTACGTCCGACCCCAAGCTGGCAAGTCTAGATTTCCTCCCCGGAACGATTCGCCTCATGCTTGGCATGGTGCTTGGGTATGGCGGCGTCTTAGCAGGGATAGTGGCGCTTTGGTGGACGCCGCTTGCAATAGATTCGCTTGTGCAAATTCTTTCCCCACCAGCCTACTTGTTTCCAGTCCGGGCAAGTATTGTGACCATTGCGTGGGCGGCTCCAATCGTGTGGTTTGCTGACACAGCAGCGGGCTGGAACAACTTTTTCTCTTCTTGGGCTCCAGATACGAGCGTAGAGTCAGCTTTCTATAATTTGATTTGGTTGGCCTTATGCTTTGTGGGGGGATTTATCTTATGCTTCTTCCGCACAGACCTTGGAACGCTTCACCCTCCTCTCATAGCCGTCTTTGCCGCAACCTTTCTCTCGTACTTGCTTCCTCAAAGTAGCCCGTTCCAGTTCCAATGGTATGTTTTTGAATCCCTCGCAATGGGCGCGGGGATTCTTTACTCTCTATGGCACGATAAACTAGCAATGGCATTCTACAGATGGTGCTTGAGGAAGCAGTAACCCAGAAATGTCCGACTAAAAAATGTTTCAGGGTATCGCGATGACCGGCATCGCCAAATCCCCCCCGTAGGCATAGCGCAACTTCAGATTGGGAGGCCCGTTGTGTTTATATGGCTGTTCAAACGAGGACGGCTCTTAGGCGGCGCTCTAATCGCCGCGCTCCTGGTAAGTCTGGCCCTTTCCCAATATACGGGGGTCTCCGCTGCCAGAGATAACCGCCCCTTCTGGACTGAACGCTCAACGCGGATTCTCGGAGATGACCTCTATGTTGTGGGGGTGGCTTCAAGAGCGAAGACCACAGAGGAAGGGCGGCAGCTTGCCTTTGAGCACGGCAAGCAAGAATTACTGAACTTCACTCAGGCGGCCTCACTTAACGGGCTCACCATTGACACACAGATGACCTACGAAGAGCACAACGAGGACGGGAGCGTCACTGTCTTTCGCTTGTTGCGTGTTCCTATCCCCAAATTGTTGGCCCTCAAGAGTGCGCCACAGTATTCTTTCTCCCCTCCCTCACCGAGACCGCCCGCTGTCAAGACTCCGACTAAGCCGTATCGAGCGACCCCGGACATTCCTGACGAATGCCTCTACCTGCAAGGACACATGGAACAGCTAGGTTGCTACTGGCAGAAACGCATTGAGGCCGAAGGGAAGGACTTCAAGGCGAAGCAAGCAGAGGAAGAGCGGCGGCTTGCTGAAACGAACCCCGAAGAGTACGCGGAACGGAAGGCCCTCCAACAAGCGAAGGCCCGCATTCTAGCGGAACGAGAAGAGACGAAGCAGATGTGCCGCAAACTGGTTGTAGGAATGACAAAGGAAGAAATCAGGGCGGTGCTGGGTGAACCGGCGAAAAGTCGCCCTCTTGGTGATGTTGAACATATCTATTACGGGTCTCAGGGACAGCTTCAGTTGGCTCTTCAAGACGGGAAATTGCCGATGTGGGGGGCCGGATGCGACTATATAGCACCACACTAGGAGAAGCCGGTAACCCCTTGCCCAGCGCTCAGCTAGCAGCCGCAGCCCGCTTGCGAAGCTTTGCCGGTGGGAAATCCGGGACGGATTTATTTTACAGTGGCACTCGGCGCCTGGCTCCAAAATACGATCGGCTGAAAACACGAGGGGTAGGCGATCCGAGCAGAACGCCTACCCCTCGCAACCAATCTCGAACGTCGCTGCGCTTATTTGTCTTCGAAGCCCCGCTCGTAAAACTGGGACAGATTTATTTTCGCTGCAGACGAGTATCAACACGCTTGATAAGAAGCGCCTAGATTTCAACTCGAAACTCTTGGAACTTGGTATCAGTTGTAGTGGCATTTGCGTACTCGAGCACCGGATAGCCTCTGCGATAATGCAAATAGGGTCCTGTGCCAGGCGAAGGCCTCTCAGGCACCTCCTCGCCTCGCCAGCCGCCATCGAGGATTTTGATAAATGCCTCGTCTTTCTCTTTCATCAGACGTCTCAAGAGACCGCGGAGGCCAGCCTCGTTAGATTCATCTCGATCCTCTTTGATACCCATAGCGGTTCCTCGCCCCGGAAATCTGGTTTCGTAAAAGCGGGACAGATATATTTTCGCTCCAGGCGAGCATCAACGCGCTGGAAAGGAACGCTTTGCACAGCTATGCTGCGGTGAAAATAAATCTGTCCCGCTCACTCATTAAGGAAGGTCCCAAATGACCTTTCGCGCTCCTGCAAGGTCTTCACGCCGGTCGAGGTCCAGTGTGCCGTCATTCACCGGACCAGTTAAGTTGGCGCAAAATTCTTTCGGATCTGGTTGGGCCTCGACGGTTTCCTTAGTTAGTTTAAATGCAAAACGATCCAGAATGCTTTTTTCTTCTGCTGATGTGTCCCCGCTGCGTTTGACCGCCTTTACAATCATCTTCATTAGTGGAGTATTTCTAGTAGTCCACTTACCGGCGGCATCAAGTAGTTGTGCATTCGGTGCTACGAATTTATCGCAGTAGGCAGCTAGACCTGGAACGAAGAGCGATGCCCCCATCATTTGCATGGCAGCATCCCTGACAGTTTGAATATCAAGCGAATGCACTGATATTGGGATCGATAAAAAAAAGAAACTCGCAAGCCGCACTCCGATCTTGATTCTAGGCTTCATTTAACGTTCTCCACCCCTAATCAGTCCTGTCCAAATTAGGTTTTTTAGGCTGAGCACTCCCGGTTAGGATCGATGTGAACGCGATAAGGAAGTCACCCAACCACCCAGAGAGGCCCACCCATGAGCAATGTATGTAGCATTTTCAGCCAATTCTGAGCACTGAAATCCGGAACAGACTCATTCTATCGTTTTGGGGCGCCCTTGTCTCCGAAATTCCCCCCGCCGTCCTTGCTTGGAGGAGCGCAGAGAAATCCGGGACAGATTTATTTTACCATCATGGGGCGCCCTTGTCTCAGACATTCCACCCGCCGCCATAGCTTGTTTGTGTCCCTGGCCTGCTTTCTCTGTCCCGAAATGACTCCCCCTCACCCAACCCTCTCCCTCGAGGGGAGAGGAAACCTCAGGGATGCCTCGACGCGCTCAGCAGGAACGGGACTGTAAAATATGGAGCAAGAATTCGACCGAAAAGGGGGCGGTTGGAAAAGAAAGGGCAGGCGCCCCACGGGAACGCCTGCCCTCTGACGTGAAGACTCGGTCCTGCCTTTCGGGAGACCGGGTGGCTTACTTGCCCTCGAAGCTCCGCTCGTAGTTGATCACGTACCAGGCCTCTTCCTCCGTGATCGCGGTCCCGATCAGCGGCACCATGCCGGTCCCCGCGCTCCCGTTCTTGATGACCCAGAACATCTCGCCGTCCGTCCGGTTCTTGTGGAACTTCGGGTTCGAGAAGTTGCGCGGCGTGGGATTCAGGATCGCACCGGCCGGGCCGTCTCCCTTGCCGCTGACTCCATGGCAATTGAAACAGGTGCCCTTCCCCTCATAGATCGCCTTGCCCTTGGCGATGTTCTCGGGTGTTTTCGCAACCGGGTTTTTCATCGCCTTGGCGGCGGCCCGCTGATCGCCCGGCACGCGGGACACCGTCGGGTCCTTCTCTTCCGCATAAGCCGTCGCGCCCACAAAGGCGCACACCGACAACGCAAT
>JBGPHY010000551.1:0-4487 GCA_041484625.1 Terriglobia bacterium
ACCAAGAATCGGATTTTTGCTTTTGTGCTGGCGCTGGGCGAGGTGGACTCAGAAAAGTACGCCGCCGCGGCAGGGGCCATTAATTATGGCTTCCCCGTGATTGCCGACACCGATATCCCCGAGATATTGCCGACCGGCATTTGCACCTATGAGCATGTAGTCTCCAGCGTGCCTTACGAATCGATGGTGGAGAAAGCCTTGGAGGTCCGTGGCTGCAAGGTCAAGGTTACCCAGGTGCCGATCCCTGTCCCCTATGGAGCGGCTTTCGAGGGAGAACGGATTCGGAAGACGGATGTCCATGCGGAATTTGGCGGGAACAGGACAGCAGCGTTCGAGTTCCTGACCATGGCCGCAATGGGTGAAATCGATGACGGGCAGGTTGATTTGATCGGCCCGGACATCGATTCCCTCGAGCCGGGATCCGCAATGCCTCTGGCCATCTGGGTGGAGGTTGCCGGGCGGAAGATGCAAACGGACTTCGAACCGATCCTGGAACGCCGCATCCACTCTTTTCTCAACAGCGCCGAAGGGATCTGGCACATGGGTCAGCGGGATATTGTCTGGACCCGGGTTTCAAGGAACGGGTTTGGCAGAGGGTTGCGGCTGCGCCACTACGGGGAGATCCTGCATGCTAAATTGCTATCGGACTACCCTGCCATCGTGGACAAAGTCAAGGTGACTCTCATCACCGACCCGGATGAGGTGGCACGACGCCTCGCCATTGCCCGCATCGTTTATGACGAAAGGAACCGCCGCCTGGAAGCCATGACCGATGACTCGGTCGATACCTTCTATTCCTGCCTCCTTTGCCAGTCCTTTGCACCCAACCACGTGTGCATGATCACCCCTGAGCGGCTGGGCTTGTGCGGCGCTTACAACTGGCTGGATGGAAAGGCGGCCTATGAGATTGATGAGACCGGCCCCAATCAGCCGGTTCTCAAAGGAGCTTGCCTGGATCCCGTCAAAGGCATCTGGCAGGGCGTCAACGACTACGTGTACCTGAACTCCCACAAGACCATCGAGTCTTATTCCGCCTACTCCATTATGGACAGGCCCATGACGAGTTGTGGTTGTTTTGAAGTCATCTGCGCCTACGTGCCCGAGTGCAATGGGGTGATGGCGGTCAATCGCGAGTTTACGGGGGACACTCCCGTGGGGATGAACTTTTCCTCGCTGGCCGGCAGTGTGGGGGGCGGGCAGCAGACTCCAGGATTCATGGGTGTCGGCAAAGTCTTCCTTACCTCCCGGAAATTCTGCTTTTCCGAAGGTGGCCACCGGCGGCTCATCTGGATGCCAAAGAGCCTGAAGGATCTCCTGGCCCCGGATCTTCGCCATCGATTTACAGAACAGGGAGTCTCTGACCTGCTGGACAAGATCGCCGACGAGACAATTGCGACTGATCCTCAGCAGATCCGCGCCTATATGGAAAAGGTGAGACACCCCGCACTGGAGATGGAAGAAATGACCATCTTCTTTGACACGCCCCCTCTAACTGCCCCTGCCTCTGCCCCTGTAGAATCTGAACCTGGACCAATGATGGAAGATGCGCGCCTGTCCGCCAAGGTTGAGGAGAACGAAATGGGCATAACTCCAGAAATGGTCAGGCAATTGAAGGCTGAGATCTCAGAAAGCCTCAAGAAAGAGATCAAGGAGGAACTCACCCAGCAGATTGTCAGGGAGATTATCAGCACACTGAGCCAGAAATTCCTGGGCAATCCGCTGGAAAATGAACTGCCCTCGGTGACCGTTTCAGCCCAGGAGACTCCCCCCCCAGTCTCTCCTCCTGAGTCAGCAGCCGCGACACCGCCGACAGAGGACAAGCCCGGCCCCAGGGAGAGGATGCGAGGAATCACGGCCTTTGCGTCCAGGAGGGCACCGGGGGAAATCGCCATTCAAACGGTCACGCTGGGCGCCTCCAAAGCCCAGGGTGGTTCAAGAGGCAGAGCCTACGCGGTGGGGGGCGCCCGCGTCATGCCTTTTCACCACTGGGAGGGCAACATGCCACACCGCCCCTTGGTGGCCATGGAGGTTTTCGACTCAGTCGCTGAGAAATATCCTCCGGTTCTGCGGCGGATCTATGGAGACTTGCTGAAGGACCCTGCTGAAATGGCAAAGGTGTGCGTCGAGAAGTTCGGGGCTGACCTGATCAGTGTCAGGCTGAAAGGAACCCATCCCGAAAAAGGGAACCGGTCTCCCAAGAAAACGCTGAAGGTTGTCTACAAGGTTCTTTCATCTGTGGACGTCCCGCTCATTGTGACCGGGCACAGCCACTTTCAGAAGCTCAACGAGGTCATGAAGGTGGTCGCTCAGGGGTGTGCCGGGGAGAATTTACTCTTTAATTGGGTGGAACAGGAGAACTATCGCACGATCGCCGGAGCTGTGCTGGCCTACGGCCATACTTTGGTGTCCCAGAGTCCCATTGACGTCAACATTGGGAAACAACTCAATATTCTCCTCTCCAATATGGATGTCAAGCCGGAACAAATAATAATGGATCCGATGACCGGCGCCATGGGTTACGGGCTGGAGTACACCTATTCGGTTATGGAGAGGATCCGGTTGACGGGCCTGGGCGGTGACAGGATGCTGGCTTTCCCCATGATTGTCTCGCCCGGACAGGAATGTGTCAAAACTAAGGAATTCAAAGCAGATGAGGCGGATGCCCCGGCCTGGGGTGACCTGGCCAAGCGCGCTGCCCTCTGGGAACTGACTACGGCGACATCGCTGTTGTATGCAGGAGCCGATATCTTAATCCTTTACCACCCGGATGCGGTGCGGGCACTGAAGCACACCATCCAGAGGCTGATGGATGGGAGAGGGGGCCACTGATGGCATTAACCGGTCTGCAAATTCAAAAACTGCTTCCCAAAACCAACTGCAAGGAATGTGGATCCAATACCTGCCTGGCATTTGCCATGAAGCTGGCAGCCAAGAAGGCGGAGCTTTTCTTGTGTCCTTATGCTTCTGAGGAGGCCAAGCAGGTGCTTGGCGCCGCCAGTGAACCTCCCGTTCGAACCATTGAACTCGGCCCGGAAAGAAAATTGAAGATCGGCGGAGAGACCGTCCTTTACCGCCACGAGAAGACTTTTGTGCATGCACCGGTATTGGCCGTCAACGTGAATGATACTGATCCTGTTGGGTTGCAGAACAGGACACTGCAGTCAATCCGGGACTATGTTTTGTGCCGCGTGGGAGAGACGATGGGGGTCGATATGGTGGCTGTCACTCAGGTTGGATCAGACCCCGGAGCCTTTGTCGCACTGGCCGCCAGAGCATGGGAAACAACAAAAAAGCCTCTGATCCTTCGCAGCCTCGACATCAAGGCGCTCAGGCTGGCGGCTGCCAGCGTGAAAGGGTCGCGAAGCCTGCTCTGCGCTGCCAGCCCGGCTGATGCAGAAATCCTGGCAACTGTAGCCAAAGAGAATGATCATGCTTTGGCCATTACCGCAGATGACCTCCAGCAACTGGTGCAGCTTTCCTCCCGGCTCAAGGAGGATGTATTTAATGATCTGGTTCTGCAGTTTCATACCTACAGCCTGGCTGAACAATTTCAAACCAATTCCATCGCTCGGCGCGCTGCCCTGAAAGACAACCATAAGGCTCTGGGCTACCCCACGCTGCGCTTCATTGAGAGCACGAATCTATTCGAGAGCACCATAGAAGCCGCCAACGAAATCAACAAGTATGGCGGAATCTGTGTTCTCTCCTCGCTGGACCCAGCGCAGTTAGTCTCGCTTCTCACCCTCCGGCAGAGCATCTATACCGACCCGCAGAAACCGATACAGGTCGAACCCAAGGTATATGCCATTGGCGATCCAACTCCGACCTCCCCCGTATTCGTGACTACAAACTTCTCGCTGACTTATTTTGTAGTGTCTGGAGAGATCGAAAACAGTGGAACCAGTGCCTGGCTGGTAGTTCCGGAGTGTGAAGGGATGAGCGTCCTGACGGCCTGGGCGGCTGGCAAATTCAACGGTTCCACCATTGCCAAGTTCATCAAGGAAATCCACCTGGCCGACCAGGTGGAACGCCGCGAGTTAATCTTGCCTGGTTATGTTGCCCAAATTAGCGGCGAACTCGAAGAAAACCTCCCGGGCTGGAAGGCAATTGTCGGCCCGCAAGAGGCTTCAGACCTGGAGAGCTTTATCAAGGCCCGGGTTACCGGCTGAACCGACGGACCCCCTGTGCCTGCCCTCACCCGGCGAAGGTGGGAGCTGCTGTCCTCAGCAGCGACCCGGAGTGCCGGCCGCCGTTCGGAGAACGGCTCCCACTTTGAGCTCCTACCGGACGGAGAGAGGAGGGTGAGGGGGCAGTCAGGAGGCAAAAGCACTCTCGCGGCATTACTTGCGTCACGGAGTATAACACCTATGCCTGTGATCGATTTTGTACCGGCTGGAAAACGAGTTGAGGTTCCAGCCCGCTCTCAGCTCCTCGATGCGGCGCGAATGGCGGGAGTTGAGATAGGCACCCCCTGCGGGGGAGAGGGC
>JBGPHY010000552.1:0-4487 GCA_041484625.1 Terriglobia bacterium
AGATTCTGGAATACGACGGCGCGATGAAGCACTTTGCCACTATCACGCAACTGCTGCGCGGCGGTCATGACGTAGCGACTTCGGGCTCGCTGTTTCGAAAAGCCTCTTTCGACGCCGTGGGCGGGTATGACGACCAGCTCTCTCTCTGGGAAGACATTGATCTCGCAATTCGCCTCCACCAAAAGTACACGATCGTACATCTTCCGAAACCTCTCTACCGCCACCGGCTTTACGGCCATAACGCGTCTCGCGGCATTCTATCGGAACGCGCCCTCCTGGCACGACAGCGGTTCCTTGAAAAACATGCTTCCTCCTGCCTGCCTTCTACTCCAGAAGCACGCGCTCTCGCTCGAGATTGGGCCTTGTATTACAGCGACCAGGGAAAACACTACCTGGAGCGTGGCGCTATTGCGGAAGCCCGCTCGGCCCTCAAGCAGTCCCTTGGGTATGATCCCTTCTCAAGAAAAACCTTGCTGCGGCTGGTGCGGACCTATCTTCCGGGCTGATCTCGTGCTGCGCTCGTCTTCCCTTGATTTATCCGCGCAGCACAATCGTGACGATACCGAGAAGGATCAATCCGGCTCCGACGGCTTTTGCCACGCTCATCGCCTCGCCGAGGAATAACCAAGCGCCAAGCATCACGAGGACAAAGAGCAGCCCGATGGTGACCGGCAACGCCACGCTGATGTCGATGCTGGCCACGGCCCAAACCCATGTGAACGCGCTTACCACCGCCAGGAATCCGTAAGAGATCAGGGCGAGATTACCAAAGACTACGCGGAAAAAAGTCCCCACGTCCCACCAGTCAACCAGATGAAGCGAGACCTGGCCGGTGCCGCGTTTCAAGATCAATTGCGCGGCGACCCCTGACAAAATCGAGATCGTCAAATACAGCACTGCTCGGGTCACGTGTTCAGCTCCTTTCGCGCGACAACCAGGACGGACAGACCTATCGGAAAATTCATCCACCGGAGCATCCTCGCCTCAAAACCGAGAATCCCGGCTAAAATCCGATTGAGCAACACCGGGTAAGGCCGTTTTACGTCCGAGTCGGCCTGCCCCGATGATCCTCCGAATTTCTTCATCATGCGAACCACCAGGGCCACGGGAAATAAGAAGGTGTTCCAGTAAGTAGCCTTCTCAACGCGAAATCCGACCTGCCTCAGTTGCATGACGAGCTTGCCCCTGGTGTAGCGATGTCGGGTGTGCACCGCTCTGTCGTGCTCGCTGTACAGGAATTGAAAAGCCGGCAAATTCAGGTAAAGCACCCCACCCCTCTTCAGCACCCGATACGCCTCTCGCAGTGCACCGGTGTCATCAGTGACAGCGGCGTGAAAGAGTACATCAACCGAGGCTATGGCGCCGAGACTTTCTGCCCGAAATGGAAGTGCCCCGACATCGGCACAGAGGAGGCGCTCCAGCCCTCGCTGCTTGGCATACCCAAGTGCCTCAACGGATCGGTCCAGCCCGATGGTCAAGGGCTTGACCAGCCGGAAGAGGTGAAAGAGATTGCCGCCGGTTCCACAACCGGCATCCAGGAAGCCTCCTTGCGCCTCCTCCAGCGCAGCACGGCTATGCAACATAGATGCGAGCACCCGGCGAAGTCCAAGGTACCACCAAAATTGGTCCTCGGCCTCATACATGCGCTGGTATTCTTTAGGATTCACTTAGAAATTGACTGATAACGTCGGATACATACTGGATCTGACTGGTCGTCAGGAAGGGATGCATAGGCAGCGAGAGAACATGGCGAGCACATCGCTCCGCAACCGGAAATGCCCCCCGTCGAATCCCTAGATCTCGATAGGCCGGCTGGAGGTAGACCGGCGTTGGATAATGGATGTAGGTCTCTATTCCTCGGCGACGCAGTGCGGCTTGGAACTCACGTCGGCGCTCGACACGCACCACGTAGAGGTGGTAGACGTGCGTACCCTTCGGGTCCTCAGCGGGGAGAATGACCCCCTTCTTCGGCAACCTGGCGCCGTAGGCGGACGCGTGCCTCCTCCTGGCGGCATTCCATTCATCCAGCCTGCCAAGTTTCACATGCAGGAGCACCGCTTGCATCACATCCAGCCGGCTATTGACGCCCTTAATGACATGATGATAGCGGCCAGTCTGACCATAGTTCCTAAGCAGTCTGAGCTTTTCGTACAAGGCCTTCTGTTGAGTCACCACCATGCCGCCATCGCCGTAGGCCCCGAGGTTTTTGGTTGGGTAAAAACTAAAACAGCCCAGTAGTCCCAGGCTGCCAGCCCGCTTGCCCCCGTAGACGGCCCCATGCGCCTGACAGGCATCCTCAATGACCGGGACCTCATATTCTTTGGCAATGTCGAGCAGGCGGTCCATCGCGGCGCACTGTCCATACAAATGGACCGGAATAATCGCCTTAATCCGGGGGCGCCTGGATCGGAAGGCGCGCCGAAGCGTCTCGAAGAGCCCGTCCGGGTCCATTGTGTATGTGGCGGGATCGACTTCGACGAACATCGTACTGGCGCCGGCCGCAGTGATGGCGGAAACGGTCGGCACGGCCGTGTTGGGGACGGTGATAACTCGATCCCCAGCTTCAATCCCAGCGGCACGCAGGGCTAGATGCAGGGCGTCGGTCCCTGACGCCACTCCGACCGCATACCGAACTCCGCAATAGCGGGCAAACGCTTGCTCGAACGCATCGAGTCCGGGGCCCAAGATGAAGCGACTTTGGTCGAACACCTCGTCCAGGGCCTTCTCAATCTCGTCGCGAATTGCCTCGTACTGCAGCCGCAAGTCCACGAACGGGACGCCCCCCTGGTCCTCCATCACTCGCCTCGTCTGCACTGGCATACCTTACCAGTATTGGTTTCTGTGCTTGATGTAATAGTCGAACGTCCGCCGCACCCCATCCTCGAGAGACACCTGCGGCTTCCAGCCACTTGCCTGTTGAAATTTTCTGTAGTCGGCCACATAGTCCCCGACCTCGACAGCTTTGTAATCATCAGGAAATGGCACCTGTTCGTACTCTCCATGTCCATGGACCCGAATCATCATCTCGACAAAGTCTTTCAGGCTGATCGGCGTCCCGCCTAGGTTATATACCTGACCGTGCATGACCGGTGAGGCCATCGCCAACAACAGGGCATCGACCACATCGTCCACGTAGTTGATGTCCCGCACCTGTTTGCCGTCACCGAAAATCCTGATCCGCTCCCCGTCCAGCACCTGCCGGATGAACCAGTTGATAATCCCCTGCCGCGGATGCTTCATCTGGTGCCGTGGGCCAAACGTATTGGTCAAACGCAAGGAAGTCGCCGCAATGTTGTAGGCGTGGTAATAGAGGAGATGGTACTGCTCTCCCGCAAGGTTGTTGATCCCATTCACATCCGTGGGAACCAAGGGATGACGCTCGTCCACCGGAAGGTACTGTGCCTTGCCGTACTGGCCACGCGTCCCGGCAAAGACTATTTTGACCCGCGGGTTGTGGAGGCGGCAGGACTCCAGGATGGAGAGTTGAGCCACGCAATTGATTTCCAAGTCGGTGAATGGATTCCGCATGCTGTCCACGTGACTGAGGGTGCCTGCGAGGTTGAACAGGTAGTCTTTTCCCTGCACTAGATAGTTCATGCTGTACCGATCGCGCACATCCGAGACGTTGACCCGCACACGGCTCTCCAGCCCATGAATGTTGAAGGGATTGCCCCCGTACTCGGGAATCAGCGAATCCACGATCGTCACATCCGAGCCTAACTCAACCAGCCGATAGGCCAGTGTGCTTCCGATGAAACCCAGGCCACCGGTGATCAGGACCGCCTTGCCGCCGAACGCTTCCGCAAGATTCATATCCGCCCGCTTTTCACGACCAACTGCCACCAAAGCCGCAAAATGTCGCAGCCGACCCGAAACACACGCGGGAAGATGAAAAACTGGGACTTCCCGTAAGTCCGGAAATAATGGCTCACCGGCACCTCCACAAACCGGCACCCAGCGAGGTGCATCTTCTTGACCATTTCCAAGCAAATCACACCACTGTCGTACTCCAGGTGGACCCGTTCAAAGACCCGTCTCCGGATCAGACGGAAATCGCAATCAACATCCCGTATCGGGAGCCAAAACAGGAACTTCATCAAATATTGATATGCCTTCCCGATCAAGATCCGATGCAACGGGTCGAGCCGCTTGATCTTGAAACCCTGCACCACATCCACGTTGTCGGAGATAAAGGCGACGAGTTTGGCGGCTTCGGTGACATCGTACTGAAAATCGCCATCGGTGTAAAAGATCCATTCTTTGGTCGCCGACGCGAATCCCGTCCGCAAGGCCACGCCATATCCACGGTTGGCTTCGTGGTAGATCACTCTCAAGCGAGGAATGATCTTCTCGAGCGTTCTCAAGACGCTTCGGCTCTGGTCGGTGCTGCCGTCGTCAATGACGAGAATCTCATAATCGGTGGTGAGGCTCTGGAGCGTGGAATCCATGAGGATGACCATGCTGGCGATAGTTCCCCCATCGTTATA
>JBGPHY010000553.1:0-4468 GCA_041484625.1 Terriglobia bacterium
GACCGGATGTTAACCACTGGGTTGGCGGGATTGCTGTTGACATCGAGGACGGGGGCGAAAACCCAGTTGACTCCAATCGCCCGTGCCTCCTGTGCCGTAATTTTGCCCTGGGCAGCGGCCCATTGCTCAGAACTGGTGGCACCGATGGCCATGTTCCAGGGGAAGGAAGTGGTTCCCCGAATGCGGAAATTTGCGCCTCGTTCAAAGTCCGAGGCTATGAGAAGCGGAACCTTAGTCATACGTTGCATCCGGTCAATGAGGGCCGCGGACTCGTACACGTCCCCGGCGAAGAGGATAAACCCGCCGACATGGTTCTTCTCAATTTGCCTCTGAATCTCCTTGAACTCCGGGCTGGCATCATGCAGATACGCCCCGCGGAAGGCGGGCATAATGAGCTGACCTACTTTTTCTTCAGTAGAGAGTTGATTCAAAGTCTGTTGAGCCCAGGATTCTTCCGGGGTAGTGCCCGTATTGGCATTGTGTCTTGAAGACATGGCAAAAAGCACAATCAAAACAGTCAGGATGATGGGGAGCCACCTGGATCCAGTCCCGAGGCAGGGGGGAAAACGCATATGTAGAATGCCTGATCCGTCTTTGAGGTCACGGTCTGATGATTCCGGCCTAACTATACCATATTCGAAAAAACGAATCGGATGCCTGTTTGAATGTGGTATTTTAATGCCGATTCAAGAAGACTTCATACCAGCTCGGGTAATGATCAGGGCGTTTATTGGTGATCGTAGATGATTCATTCATCGAGCACAGAACTGCTTTCCTTCTTTAAGTCTCTCGAACCTTGGATGGTCCATTGGTTGATGGATTTGACCCGCCTTGATACACCCACTACGGCGAAACCTGCGATCGATAAACTGGGCAGTGACCTGGCAGAGCAGTTTCGCAACCTGGGGGCCGAAGTTGCCGTGTTACCAGCCTCGGATGCCGGCAATCATCTGCGGGTTCAGTTCCATGCCGGGGAACAGCCATCCCCTGCGATTCTCCTGTTAGGGCACCTCGACACGGTGTGGGAACTGGGCGAGTGCGAGCGGCGGCCGGCGCGTCTGGAAGACGGAAGAATCTACGGACCGGGTGCATTCGATATGCGGGGCGGGTTGACCTTGATGCTGGCATTGGGCAAATACCTTTCCCAGTGCCCCGACCAACTGAAGCGGTCTGTCACTTTCTTGCTAGTTTCCGACGAGGAAACTGGGAGCCACTCCGCCCGGCCTCACATCGAGCGGGAGGCGGCAGGCAGCCATGCCGTGCTGGTCCTGGAGCCTTGTCTTCCTGGAGGCATCCTGAAAACGTCTCGCAAGGGGGTCGGCGTGTTCCGGATCACTGCCAAAGGGGTAGCTGCCCATGCCGGTGTTGATTACGGCGCCGGGGCCAGTGCCATCGAAGAGTTGGCCCATCAGATTATCGAGTTGTATGAACTGGTCGATTTACCCCGTGGCATCACCCTCAATGTCGCTCCCATCCGGGGTGGAACCCGCTCCAACGTGGTTGCGGACCTGGCGAAAATCGAAGTGGATGTGCGGATTTCCACTCTGGCTGATGGGGAAGAGTTGAGCCGGCGGATTCTCGGGCTTACACCCTGGAACCCCCGTGTAAAGCTGGAAATTCATGGAGGAATCAACCGTCCGCCGTTAGAGAGATCGGCCCAAGTGGTGGAGTTGTTCGCTCGTGCCAAGACTCTGGCCGCCGAGTTGGGACTGGAACTGCAAGAGGGTGCTACCGGCGGAGCAAGTGACGGGTGCTTCACTGCGGCCCTGGGGATCCCGACATTAGATGGTCTGGGCCCGGATGGCGACGGTCCTCATGCACTGCATGAACACGTCCTTGTCTCGAGCCTTGTCCCTCGCGCCGCACTGCTAACACAGCTTGTCTTGAGACTTTGACTGGGACACGGATTAACACTGAAAACACGGATCCTTTGCTCAAGATGAGGGGGCCACCATGTCAACGAACCTCAAGCATGGACAAGTCACCGAGCTGATACTGAAAGCTTTCTTCGAAGTATATAATACCTCAAGGCAACTCCTTTTGAGGTGGGCTTGCTGTTGAATTTTGGCCCAAAGCCTGAGTATCGGCGAAAGATTTTCGATAACTCTCGCAAAGGCGGTCTTTCATGGTATAAGCCAGCCTTGGGAGGTATTGTTTGAGATCGGTGCAATCTGTGTTAATCCGTGTCCACCATAATGAAAGTCGATCAAATTGAACTCCGTCAGATTGAGATGCCGCTGGTGGCGCCGTTCGAAACCAGCTTTGGCCGGACGACCGTGCGCCGCATTCTTCTGGTCCGTGTGTTTGGCGAGGGGACGACGGGTTACGGGGAAGTCACCGCCCCGGAAGGGCCATTCTACAATCACGAGACCACCGGAACGGCCTGGCATGTGCTCAGGGAGTTCATCTTGCCCAGGGTCTTCCAATCAGCGGTGGAGAATCCTCAGGACCTCTCGGCCCTGCTCAAGCCCATCCGCGGCCACAACATGGCCAAAGCCGGAGTGGAGACTGCCTGGTGGGATCTTCAGGCCCGACTCCTTCAAAAACCGTTATGGCAACTTCTAGGCGGCACCCGACAGTTCCTGGACTGCGGCGTCTCGATCGGGATTCAAGAAACTCCTAAAGATCTGCTCAGGAAAATCGAAAACGAATTGAAGACGGGGTATCGACGCATTAAGATCAAGATTAAACCGGGCTGGGATCTGGACGTGGTGAGGGAGGTCCGCCGCGAGTTCCCCCTCATTTTGCTCATGTGCGACGCCAACTCCGCCTATTCTCTGAAAGACATCGACCTCTTCCGGAAACTGGACGAATTCAATTTGCTGATGATCGAACAGCCCCTGGCCTGGAACGATATTCTGGATCACGTCACACTACAGAAGGCAATCAAGACGCCCATTTGCCTGGACGAGTCGATCCTGGATGCAGAGGATTCCAGGAAGGCCATCGAAGCGGGCGCATGTTGCATTATTAACATCAAACTGGGCCGTGTGGGGGGCCATGCCGAAGCCTTGAAAGTCCACGAGGCCTGCGAGGCCCGAGCGGTTCCTGTGTGGTGCGGCGGGATGCTGGAGTCAGGGATCGGCCGCGCCCACAATCTGGCCATGTCGTCTCTCCCGAACTTCAGCTTACCGGGCGACGTGTCGGCCAGTCGTCGCTATTACCGGAAAGATGTGATCCAGCCGGAAGTTGAAGTCGATGCCTAGGGCAGAATTCGTAGTTCTGATCTGCCGGGGATCGGGTACGAACCGGACTGGAAGCGGATTGAAGAGGTTACGGTCCGGACGGAAATGTTCAGGCGTGATTGAGTCAGTGGTCAGTGACCAGTGACATCTCATCACTTCTAGCGGCTTATATGGACACTGTTCTTATCACTGGAATCAGCGGCTTTTTGGGATGGAACCTGGCCCATAGACTCAAGTCCAGCTACCGGGTCTATGGTACCTATCTGGATCATGCCGTGGACATGGATCGCTGTGAAACGCTGGCTTTTGACCTGACCAACCTCTCCCAGATCGAAAGATTGTGCAGTACCATTCGCCCCAAGGTCATCGTTCATGCAGCCGCCCTGAGAGACCCCGACCGGTGCGAGACCGAAAGAAGACTGGCTTTGATTTTGAACACTTTTGCGACGCGTGAACTGGCACGCAGTTGCAGCCTATTGGAATCCAAACTCATTTATCTCTCCTCCGATGTTCTTTTTGATGGAGTGAAGGGAATGTATACGGAAGCCGACGAACCTGCGCCTATGAGCTATTATGCGAAGACTAAACACCTGGGCGAGTTGGAAGTCACCAACAACTGCGGCAACTACGTCATCCTCAGGCTCTCGCTCACGTATGGCAGAGGAGGCGGAGACACCGAGAGTACTTTTGAAGCCATGGAACGACAGGTTACCCAGGGGAAGAAACTGAATTTGTTTACGGACCAGTATCGGACACCGTTGTTTGTCGATGATGCGGTTGTGGCCATCGAACGGATCATCTCCGGCAAGAACACCAAGGGACTTTTCCATCTGGGTGGACCCGAACGCATGAGCCGGCACGAGTTTGGCCAGCAGTTTTGTCAGATCTTCCGCTATCCGACCAGTATGCTGATCCCCAGCCGCATGACCGACTCCCGACTTCCGGCCTTTCGTCCCCGCGACTGCTCGTTAGATAGCCGGAAGGCTGTGAAAGTTCTCAATCTTCAAACCACTTCGGTTCTCAGGGGGCTGCAAGCTCTTTCTCGTCAGGGTCCCTGATCCCCATGTTCATTGGCGCTCATGTCTCTGCGGCAGGGCGAAGATGATCCTGCGACGGATCTCTCCATGCGCCATTCTGGTTGCCATCACTGATGAAAATGGGACCGATTCCTCCCTACAAAGTGGGGGGAAGAAGGCCTTCAGTCCGCAAGAATGAACAATTCCCAGCCTCAGCGCGGCCTGTATGTCTGGCAATGCGTATACCACCCCGCTGGAATAAACGGC
>JBGPHY010000554.1:0-4467 GCA_041484625.1 Terriglobia bacterium
AGATCAGCGTAGCCGCCTGCTTCGTAGAACTGGTTCTTGTTCCCTTTCCAAATGCTCTGGTGGACGTGCATGCCTGAACCGTTGTCCATGAAGATGGGTTTGGGCATAAAGGTTGCTGTCTTATTGTGCTTTCGCGCCACGTTCTTAATGACGTACTTATACTTGAGCAATTTGTCGCCCATGCTGGTCAGACTATCGAAGCGCATGTCGATTTCGCACTGGCCGGCCGTGCTGACTTCGTGGTGGTGCACTTCGACTTGGACACCTATATCTATCAGCGTGAGCATCATTTCACTACGAATGTCTTGCAGGCTGTCCATGGGCTGAACCGGGAAATAACCCTCCTTATAGCGAGGCTTGTAGCCAAGGTTCGGCTTTTCATCGCGGCCTGAATTCCAGAAGCCTTCGTTGGAGTCGAGGAAGTAAAACCCCTGGTTCGGGGACTGATCGAAGCGGATATCATCCAAAACAAAGAACTCCGGTTCCGGTCCGAAGTAGGCGATGTCTCCAATCCCCGTGGACTTGAGGTACTTCTCCGCTTTCTGCGCGATAAAACGGGGGTCGCGGCTATAGGGCTGCAGGGTCACCGGGTCCTTGACATTGCAGATGATGTCAAGGGTGGGAATCGAGGTGAAGGGATCCACAAAGGCCGTGGAGGCATCCGGGATCAATAACATGTCGCTTTCCTGGATCTTCTGGAAGCCACAGATGCTGGACCCGTCAAACCCAACACCTTCCTCAAACATCTCTTCACTGAGTTCCAGCGAAGAAAGAGAGAAATGCTGCCAGAGTCCCGGCAGGTCCACAAACCTTAGGTCAATAATCTTGATGTCCTTGTCTTTAACAAACTTGACGAGCTCTTTCGGTGTCATTCTACACTCCTTAACTAGACTGAATTTTTCCTCAGGGGAACTTGTTTTTGGATTTGGGACTGGGTGAGACGTCATTTCCCGGACACCCACGCCACACTGCCTGGGTCCCACGAGACCACCGATGCGACACTGCAAAGGCTCCAAAATTTTTATAGATTCTAGATAGGTGGGGAAGGTTTGTCAAGCATTGCGTCATTCTTGAGGAAAGGGGGAAGGCTGCCTTGGCTGCCTGGGGGGTACCTTGTTTTGAAGTCTGAAGCCAACCCCCGGCGAGTGAAACCGCCGCCCCTTTCTAAGGCGGTATATTTCAAGTCTGCGCAGGCGTGCCAAATCGAGGCATTACAACCCTGATGGCAATGGGCTCAGTTTGGAGTTCCGGCTTTAGCCGGCACCGCCTGGAGGCGGAACTCCAAACTCCATTTTCGTCCGGGAAGGGTGATCGGAAAAGGTCATAACGCACTTCTATAGGACGCCCTTTGAACAGGACACCTCATGAACTGGTTCGGGATCCTTTTTTTCATCCGTGCCTGGGCTGGATGCCATTGAGTAACTAGCGCGCTCCGCGTGGCGGATGGCGCGGTAGCGCTCAAAGGCCTTTCGTTCATCTTCCAGCCCAAGAAACGTTTTCCAGGTGCAGCCCCGGTAGGTATGGGCAAGCATCTTCCGGCCGTTGCGCAGAACAAACATAGGACTGTAGGCAAAGGCCGCCGGCATGTGCCGGGTCTTGATCCCGCGCTCGGCTCGCCATCGCAGGAACTCAATCTCCTCCGCTTCGAGATGGTCCGTACGGACCACCGCAGTGGTCCCGTCATACTCTTCCAGGTTTTCATTGATGATCAGTCCCCGCTGTCGGAACTCCTGTGTCATGGGGGTGCCGGGATACGGAGTGGGATGCTGGATATAGGGCCAATCGACATATCGTCGGGCGAATTCCAGGTTGGCCTCCACCGATTCCCGGGTGTCGTCCGGGTTCCCAACGATCAGCCCCCCCACCACGTACATCTTGTTCCTGTGGAGGTAGTCAATGGCCTTCAGGGTGGCATTGCCCATGGTGCGGCCGTTTTCACGCTGAGCATTCTTGGAACTGGCCCGTAAGAACTTCAAGTCATTTTCCAGGATATTTTCAATCCCCAGAAAGACGTAGCGGAACCCGGCGCGGCGCATCAAAGGGGCCAGGGTTTCGCCATGGTTGGCAATGGCAGAGGTCATCCCCTGCAGGAAGTATGTGAGGTTGTTTAGCCCGGCGTCGATAATGGCCTGGCACAGGGCTTCAAAGCGATACACGTTCAGGGTAATATTATCATCCACGATGAAAATGGCGCGTGCCCCATGTTCCCGCGCATCGCGGATATCTGCCAGGACCCGGTCAAAGATGTAGGTATGGAAGTTTCGTCCCCGCATCTCGATGATGGAGCAGAAGCTGCAGTCATAAGTGCAACCCCGAGATGTCTCAACCACGTCGACCTGCCGGCCCACCAGGGTGTAGCCACCGAGGACGCGGGCCTCCCGCCTGGGCAAAGCGATCTGCCTGTCTTCCAGCCGGCTGACCATGCGGCCGGGGTTATGACGGAACTCCCCGCAACTGCGGTAAGACAAGCCGGCAATCTGCCCCAAGCCATTACGATTCTCAAGGGAACGAAGCAGTTCGCGGAAGGTGATCTCTCCTTCACCCCGGACGATGAAATCGGTCGCAACGAAAGCGTCATCCGTATACGCCTCCGGTGCCAGGCTGGGATCGTAACCACCCACCACCACCTGCACCTCCGGTTTCAATGAACGAACCAGCTGGATGATCCCCTGGGCAGTCCGGCGCTGGAAGGTCATGATCGAGAGACCCACCAGGTCGGGATCGATTTCTAAGACCAGCCGCTCGACAGTCTCCCTGACACGGCCCTGAACCAGGATTAGATCAGCAACAGCCACTTCGTGGTGGGAATCCACATTGCCGGCCAGCGAGGTGAGAGCCCCGTTCGGCATACGGATGGCGACGGGCGGCATGTGTTCGAAGGAATCCGGCATCGACAGAAGCAGTACCTTCATGGTCACTCCTAGCCCCGACGGGCCTGGTTCTGAGAATGATTTTCTATTTGATTCCACCTTACAACAGTCTTATGCTTGTAGACAAGAAAACAATGCCAACAACTCAATCCAACGGAATCTCGATCCGATTCGATGATCGGGGTCATGGAGAGCCAGCCCTGCTTTTCATGACGGGCTGGTGCGGCGCGGTCCATAGAGCAGGCCTATGACAGGCAGGGGCATCCGCTCGCGGCATTAGCACGGCTGAACCCCTCGGTCCGGGTGCTGCATCTCTATTCTCAACCCAGAGATGCCGAATTCCTGGTTCTCCGTCAAACGACTCGACGGAGTGACACACTTCCCCCCTCTGGAGATCCCTGAGGCAGTAGCAGAGGACATTGAACGGTTTGCCCGCGGTGCCGCTTGGGCCGTGTACGCCTGAAGCGAAGGATCCGGCAATGGATCTATCCGGCTTCTCGAGGAACTCCCGGAATGGAATGGGCACCGGTGAAGGCGGGGAACACCTGATTGTGCCTTCTGCTGGCACAAAGAACAGGGAAGGTAATTGCTTTCCCCTCTCACAGAGGAAGAAATGCCTTCTTATTTCTGAACTGCTATCCCAACAATGCCTTTTCCCCGCGTGCGGGGAGACTTACCCAGAGCTACCTTCTCCCTGCCTGGGAAGGAAGGGGGATTGGGTTCCGGTGGTCTCGAAGGCGCAGTGGCCTTCTCCCCGCGTGGGGGGAGACTTAGCCAGATCTACCTTCTCCCTGCTGAGGCGGGGGAAAGGGGATGTTCGCGGTTGCCACGCCGCCGCAAGAGCAGCCTTCTCCCCGCGTGCGGGGAGAAGGGGGACCCGTCAGCTGACGGGTGGATGAGGGGTCAGCCTCCCTGTTCCCTCGATTTCGTTCGATGCTCTTCACAGAGGCGTTTCACCTTCGCGACGAATTCTTCGGGCGCCTTGAGCACAATTCCATTGGGGAAATGAAAAATTGAGTACCCCTCCTCTTTCAAATATTCATCCCGCCTGAGATCGGCTCTCATCACGGAAGGCTGCGAATGAACGCTTCCCTCCAACTCGACGATCAACTTTAATTCAGGACAGCAAAAATCTGCGATGAAGGGGCCCACCGGATGCTGACGGCGAAACTTAAATCCTGCCAGTGCGCGATTGCGAAGCAGCCACCAGGCGCGAGATTCCGCTTTTGTCTGCTCATGCCGGAGTTGACGGGCTTGTGCTGTTTGCTCCTTCATGCTATTCCCCTGGCCCCTCACCCGGTCCGGCACTCAAGACGTGAGTGCCGGACCACCCTCTCCCCGCTCGCGCGGGGCGAGGGCATCGGATTATCGACATGTCGGAAACCTATACACGCGGTTCATCCCCACGCCCGCGTGGGGCGCGACCTGGTCAAGTTGCTGAAACAGCGGCCAATGATCGTTTCAATCCACGCGCCCGCGTGGGGCGCGACTTCGGCGCGGCCTGCATGTCATACACCAATTTGCGTTTCAATCCACGCGCCCGCGTGGGGCGCGACGGGGCAACGCTTGCACTCGGAGGTGTCTTCGATGTTTCAAT
>JBGPHY010000555.1:0-4452 GCA_041484625.1 Terriglobia bacterium
CCGGCCACCGCAAGTTGAAGACCATTTCGTCCTCACTGAAATCGATCCGGGAGGGGTTCAGGTTCTCCGGACGGATAGCTTTCGCAACACGGACAACCTCCTGCGCAAGTTCTTGCCCGGTCCATTGGCAGAACTCCATCGCGCCATCCTGCTCAGGAGTATCGGCGTAGTAAGGATTGATATCACCATCGGCACCCTGCAAAAAGAAACAGGTCGGCCGGCCGCCAAACGCCTCCTCGACCGATTGTCGCATAACACCGACATAGTCAGCGGAATACTTCTGGTTGTCACTACCGAGAATCACTGGATGACAGGCGTAATGAACGAGAATCGCCAATGGCTTTCCTTCAAGCGTATCCACGCGCAGGACGGATACCGTTGGATCAACTGGAGAGGTCTGGATTTTGGTTGGATTTTGCCAGAGCATTTTAACGCCGCGATCAACATTTACCAGGCGCCGGTTATAACCAACGTTCGCGCTGCCATATCCCGTGCCGAGACGCACGTCGACCGCGCGCCGCGCCGCCTCGTTCACGGCCCGCGCGATCTTCTCTAATGCCTCTGCCTCCCAGGCAGGCGGACGGCCGCTCGGATATTCGTCCAGCACGTTGGGGCCAGCATGTGTGTGGGAAGCGGTCACGAGTAGAAATGAAATCCCTGTCAAGCGCCGGACTTCAGCTCGAAGGCGGTCCAGTGAAGCTCTCCCGAAGCAGCGGCCCAGGTCGAGCGTCACGAGTGCCAGGCGAGTGCCACTTCCTTCCAACACCAGAGCACGCGCGTAAAGCGGGTCGAGCGTTCCCGTGGAAAGCCGTTCGTCCTTAATGCGGTCAAAGTAGCCGTACATGGACAACCCCGGCGGAGGAGTAATATCAACGACGGCGACGCCCGCACGGAAGCCCGCTCCCTGCACCACAAGAGGTGAAAGCACGACTAGGATCACTAAGGTCCGACTGATGCGGATCATAGAAACTCCTCCATTACCTTCAAAATAGGAAACATGATTCGGGGCACGATTCGATATTAATAGAACGACCCAAATTGTAGCCGTGCCGCGATCTTACCCGGGGGAGGCTGCCGGTAATTGTTCGGTACTATTTGGCTTTTGTCCGGATGGACTTACTCAAAACAAAATTTCTCTCTTGCGCATCCCATCGGAATTGTTCCTGTTTCTTGAGCGTGGGACAACAGGAAGGACGCACCTTGCCCAAGTCTCCAGAGGTCACAAGGCAATTGTCAGGATTTCACCCGCGTCTCCATTCTATCCGAGCCAGGGTTCAAGAACTCGCGGCGGAGAAGGACACCGCTGTTGCGTTCCCCAGAACCCCCCTCACCTTCTGTGCTAGAGCCGCAGGAGTAAAAGGCTTCTGAATAAAAGCCAGCCCAGAGTCCAAGACACCGTCGCTGACCACAGCATCCTCTGTGTAGCCCGACATGTACAGCAAGCACCTTTGTCGCCGGGCGCATCGAAGCAATACTGGTAGCGAGCTCGCGGCCGTTCATTCCGGGCATCACTACATCAGTCAACATTAGATGAATCGTCGCCTCGTACTGTTGGCAGACCAGCAGGGCCTTCTCCCCGGTAGCTGCCTCCAGCACCGCGTATCCTTTCCTCCGCAGTGCCTCACAGGCCAGTTGACGGACCATCTCCGCATCTTCTACCACCAGGAGAGTTTCTGACCCACTCGGCGTCTCACTGAGCCAAACGCTTGTCCCTACTTTCTCAGGAGTCTTCTCGATGTAGGGCAGATAAATCGTGAATGTTGTCCCTTTGCTCAGCTTGCTGGATATTCCGATGTCGCCGCCACTCTGCTTGACAATGCCATAGACCGTAGACAGACCCAGTTTCGTTCCTTTCCCTTGTCCTTTGGTCGCGAAAAAGGGCTCGAAGATATGAGACTGAACGTCGACGTGCGTGCCGCTGCCGGTGTCACTCACTGCCAGCAGTATGTACTGGCCGGATCGAATCGATGCATGGTGGCGGGCGTGATCTGCCTCCAGATCCGCTCTGGAAGTCTCAATGGTCAGTTTGCCACCTCGAGGCATTGCGTCACACGCGTTGACAACAAGATTCACGATGACCTGCTCAATCTGCCCCGGATCAGCTTTCACGCTTCCCGACGCCGGATCTAAGACCACGGCCAGTTTGATGTGCTCACCAATGAGAGGGCGGAGCATCCTCGTGCTTTCTACGACTACCGCATTGAGGTCGAGCATGATCGGTTGAAGCATTTGCTTGCGGCTGAATGCCAGGAGCTGTTGAGTCAGGGCAGCAGCCCGCTCTGCGGCCTTCTTAACCGCTTTCACTCGAGAGTGCAATATTTCGTTGCCTTGAATGAGTTCGATCAGCATCAAATCCGTATGACCGATAATCGCTGTCAAAACGTTGTTGAAGTCATGGGCCACGCCCCCTGCCAGTTTGCCGATAGCCTCCATCTTCTGTGCCTGGCGAAGCTGGTCTTCCAGTTTTTTGCGTTCGGTGATGTCGCGGGCTATGCCCCATAAGCGCTAACTTAAGGATTGCTATGATCGACAGGTCCATGATATTCTCCCGGCATGGAAAACTACTCAATCCTGGACGAAGACTGGAAGACTTTGGTCAGCTTCTTCCCCTTGGGATGGGAGAAGCAAGCCGTGCACACCCGTGCAGTGACGCGATTACGGGGCTTTAGCTCCCAGGAAACTCTGTTGCGAACGATTCTGTTGCACATTGCCAGAGGTTATTCTTTGCGAGAAACGGTGGCTCGGGCCAGAATGGCGAACTGGGCCGAGATCTCCGATGTCGCTTTGTTGAAGCGTCTTCGCAGTTCCGAAGACTGGTTACGCGGTCTGTGTCAACAACTGCTCGAAGAAACCGGGATCGAACTGCCTCAGGCGTCCCCGGCACTGCGGATCCGCCTGGTCGATGGAACGTTGGTTAAAGAACCCGGCCCGACCGGCAGTCAATGGCGAATTCACTATAGTCTGCAGCTGCCCGATTTGGCTTGTGATTTTTTTCGAATCACTGCCACCCAGGGCGACGGAACCGGAGAATCCTTCACTCAGTTTCCGGTCGCAGCGGGAGATTTCGTGATTAAGGATCGCGGCTACTGTACCGCTTCGGGCATTGAGTACTTAACCGAGGCCAAGGCTTACGTTTCAGTTCGGGTCAATACCCAGGCTTTGCCCCTTTTTTCCAAGAGTGATCGCCCCTTTCCTTTACGCAAACGGCTCCAGTCAGTCTTGCGAACCGGGCAGATCGCTGAATGGCAAGTAGGGGTCCAGGGAGCCACTGGTTCCATCTTGGGCCGATTGTGTGTGGTTCGCAAAAGTGAGTTGGCTATTCAACAAGCGCTTCGCAAACTCAAGCGGCGAGCCAGTCGCAACGGCAGTCGGCTAAAGTCGGAAACCCTCGAATATGCCAAGTATGTTCTCGTTTTTACGACTTGGCCGGCCCCGCAGTTTCCCGTCCGCCAAGTGCTGGACTGGTACCGATTGCGCTGGCAAATCGAGTTGGTCTTTAAACGCTTGAAAAGCCTGGCTCGGTTGGGTCACTTGCCCAAATATGATGACCAAAGTTCTCGGGCCTGGCTCTATGGCAAACTCTTTGTGGCTTTGCTGACTCACAAGCTGATTCGGCAGGCGCGTGATTTTTCCCCCTGGGGGTACCAACTCCCCTAAACAGCCCAGCAGCCGTTGGCGGGAGTTTGGCTTTATGCTACATCAAGTTCCATCCGCCATTGATCCGCATTGGTCGCTGCCCGACACCCTGCGACGATGGCCGGAAATCCAAGCGGCTTGGGCAGAACCTCCCAGGAAGCGGCGTCCACAAACGGAGAAACTGCTTCTCTTAAGTTAGCGCTTATGGGGCTATGCCCTGTACTCCAACCGGTTTCCCTTTCCGGCAGACCAACCGGAGACTCACGTCAAACATCACCCTTTGGCCATCCCGAGTCACGATCTCCAACTCGCCGGTAGTCAGCCCCGCCCAGGAAGTTCTGCCTGTTGTCATTTCCCGTGCCAGATCCAAGTGTTCTGGTGCGGCGATTTGGGAAATGTTCATTTTAAGGGCTTCTTTACGGGTGTAACCAGTGATCTGCTCGCCCATTCTGTTTAACGATGTCAAATTTCCACCCAGATCGCGCGTGTAAATGATAAGGATTAGCCTCAGTGATTCGTCCTGTCTCTGCATCCAGGATGAAAATCTCATCTTTGGCAGTCTCGAATAGCCGCCGGAAACGGATTTCAGAAGCAAGCAATGTTCGCTCGGCCACACCAGATTCAGCAACGCTGCCTGGCAGTCCCTGAGTGGCCTGCAGTCCCTCTTCGTCGCGAGGTGAAGACTCTGATGATTCTCTCTCGATCATTTTGATGCTCCCCTCACATTCAGTTCCTCCGAATCATGGCGCACAGCTCTAAGTATAAAAAATAAGCGTCTCGCTGTCAGCCAGCTCCTGGTGGGAGGCGGAAGCCAAG
>JBGPHY010000556.1:0-4449 GCA_041484625.1 Terriglobia bacterium
CTTCATGTCCTTCATGGTGTCGAATCCCCCGTTCGCATAGATAAGTTCACCTGAATGCTGCAAAGAGTATGCTGTGGATGATGAATAATATGAATCCGGAAGAATGGAAACGAATCAACCGGCTTTACGGGGACTGAGGGTTTCCTCGCAATTGCTGTTTTTCACCGACGAATGTCAACTCCCATTCAAATGAGTTAACCATGAAGAACATGAAGGGCATGAAGAGGGAATTCAGTGAGCTTTCCAATCGCGTTATCGGTAGTGCCATTGAGGTTCATCGTGTGCTGGGACCGAGTCTGTTGGAATCCACATATCAGCAGTGTCTGGCACATGAGCTGAGACTGAACGGCATTCAGTTTTCTCTGGAACATCCACTGCCAGTCGAATACAAGGGTCTTAACCTTGATTGTGGATACCGGCTCGACATCTTGATCGAGAACCAGATCATATTGGAGCTCAAGAGTGTTGAAGAAGTTAAGGGAATCCACCAAGCTCAACTGTTGACCTACATGAGGCTTTCCGGCATTAAGCAAGGCTTTCTGATCAATTTCAATGTGGAGAGACTGGCAGACGGGCTGAAGAGTTACGTCCTCTAAGGCTTCATGCTCTTCATGTCCTTCATGGTGTCAAACGACCGTTAGGACAAACTCGATCCCCTGACCAGTGCAGGATCTGTGGCTATAGAATTTTTTGTGGGCTAATGAATAAGTCAATAACCAGGCCAGCTCAATGGCGGGACCATCAATTGGTGCGCGGGCGACGCAGTGGCAGGTTCTTCTTGAAGAACTCCAGGACAGCATTCTCGTAAGTCTTCCGCTCCATATCGTACAGAAATGCGGTCTTTGAGTGTTTCACCTGGAGCAGTTCCTTGGGTTCGGGAGAGAGTTTGAAGAGGGTGAGAGCTGCGTCTTCCAGGCCGTTGGGCTCTTCAGGGGTAAGGAAAAGCTTCGCCTTGCCGGAGAGTCGCTCGAGTGAATTGACAAGCGCATCCTCTTTCTCCGCGTCCCTGAAATTCAACAAGCGGAAGCCAAGGACCGAGAGCTTGCGAAAAACCCACTGATCGACGCCCAGGATGGCGGAAGTCTGCATTTCGACGAACTGGCCTGGACTCTCAAATGGCGAATCAACCACGAGAGTCCGGATCTTGTCGGATTGAGCGGCTGCCGACAAAGCCACATAGGCACCCATCGAAACTCCCCACACTCCGACTCGGCTGGGGTCGACTTCAGGTCGCGAAGTGATGGTCCCGATGGCGGAGAGTAAATCGCGGGTTTCCCTGATTCCCAGCGTAGAGAAAGGGGAAGGATTGGTACCGTGCCTGCGGAAATCAAAGAGGAATACGTGATATCCGTTTTCCTGAACAGTTGCGGCCAGCGTCAGCAGCTCAGCACGGTTGGACTTGTGCCCGTGACAGAGAAAAACGACCGGGGCTCCGTGGATGGACGGAATGAACCAGCCCTCCGTCGGTTTTTGATCGGAGTCAAGGAACTGGACTGTCAGGTAATTACGCACCAGGAAACTGCTCGGATCAATGGTCTCTGGTAGGCGGTCGGGCATCACGGTTCGATAAGTGGCAAACCAGGAGAATCCCGTTACCAGAACCACGAGGAACAAGACAATAGGCAGAATCCTATGGATGGTTTTTCCAAAGGTAGACTCCGGGTACCGCAGCGTGGCGATGATTCTAATGAAGATGTTCATCAGCGAATCTGCATCCGCGAGGAGAGATGCCGGGGCCTGTCAGAGCCCGTTCACTATAGCACAGACTCAGCCGGCACAACCTGTTTTCTCACCAAGGAGTTCGGCATAATCACTGGGAGTGTTTACACTTCTGAAGATTCCACGGCCCCAGCCTTTGCTGTGGAGGTGCCGTTCAGTCAGATAGCGGACATTCAGCCCATCGAGAAAGTCCGAAATTCGGAATCTTCCAAAGCCATAGCACTTCTCGATGGAGGCCAGGCAGGAAGTGGTGTAAAGGGCGCACAACGGTTCGATCTTCCCTGAGTCAAGCTGGGGGACTACAGCATCACTATCAGCGAGAGTGTCGAAGAGCAGCTCAATTACACCCGACGGGATCCAGGGCATGTCGCAGGCCAAGACCAGGTTCCGGAAATGAGAAGTAGTCTTTAGGGCCGTCAGGATGGCGCTGATAGGCCCGGCGGATTCCACTGCATCCGGAATGACGGGGACTCCCAGGAAGCCATATTTCACTGGGGAGGCGATGACGTAGACTTCCGGAGTAAACAACCGAACCATTTCGACGGCATGCAGGAGCAAGGGTTTTCCTTGAAATGGGAGAAGTGCCTTGTCCCTCCCCATCCTGCAACTTTTCCCGCCGGCCAACACGTAGCCGACACAGCTGGCGATCTCGTGTCCAGGGAGAATGGGCGGTGTGGATGGGTCGGCGCTGGATGGTGACATTCAAACAGCCTGGCGGCGTCCGTTCATTGCAGATACTGCCTATTTTCTAGTCTCTTTTGGAATTCTATCATCCCTGGGCGGGGACCTAAGCTTATAAAGGGCTGGAACGGAACGCGGGGTAATTCGGGTTATCGATTGTGCCGATGTATTCCATAGTAATTCTGCTATAATTAGACAACTCCCCAGGTGGCCTGTGCTTTCATCTGCTTGAAAACTTAAGGCGTCAGGAGAGTCAAAGAAATCATCACCCGGCGTGTCAAAGGATATCAGTGGTTAAACCAATTGGTAAACAAATTTGCATGCGGCCTGTGGTTGGCCCTTTTGAATCATACGATGGACTGTTTCAGCCGGTAGGTGCCTTGCTGATAGGGATACTGCTGCTTGTTATTTTTATTGGCTCGAATCTCTTGGTAGCGGCGGAAAAGAACCAGAGCTTCTTCCCACTCAATGAAGTAAAGCCGGGACTGAAAGGGATTGGCAGGACAGTCTTTCACGGGGATAAGGTGGAGGAGTTCCAGGTCGAGATCCTGGGTGTCCTGGATAACATAGCTCCCCGTCAGAGCGCCATCTTGGCCAGACTATCGGGGGGACCGTTGGAAGAAACCGGAGTCCTGGCGGGAATGAGCGGCAGTCCTGTCTATATTAAGGGGAAAATAGTTGGGGCCATTTCATTTTCCTTCCCTTTTTCCAAGGAGGTGATCTGCGGGATTACGCCAATACAGCAGATGGTGGAGATCTTCGAGAAGCCTGAAGGGCCGGTTCGGGTTGACCCCATTCAGATCGATATCTCTTCCATCTCGCCTCACCGCACAGTGGGCTTTCATCCTGCTTTCGAACTTTCCAGCCCTACTCCTCTTGATTCCAGGCGGTATACGGTGGCCGAGTCCCTGGCTGAAAGAATCCCGAGCATGCGTCCGCTGGGAGGGCAGGTCTTCAGTTACATTGAGACGCCTTTACAGTTGGCTGGATTTTCCGCCAGGGCTGCCCAGCAATTTGAGAGTGCCTTCCGATCCATCGGGATGTCAATGGTTCAAACCGGAGGGTTGGCCATCGGCTCCGGATCCAGCAAACTGGCTGATGGCGCGAGTATTCAACCCGGCGCCGCAATAGCGGTCCAGTTAATCCGAGGAGACCTGGGAGTGGGAGCCAGCGCCGCAGGAACGGTGACCTATCGGGACGGAGACAGGATTTATGCCTTCGGCCATCCATGGCTATCTGTCGGTCCAGTCCAATTGCCCTTTTCAAAAGCCGAGGTCATTTCAATCATTTCAAATCTTAACAGCTCTTTCAAAATTGCAGTTCCGACCGACTTGGTGGGCTCGATTACCCAGGATCGTTCCCAGGGTTTGTTCGGTATAGTGGGAGTGGCTCCGCGCTTGATTCCTTTGACCATTAATCTGAAATCGAGCCGGAACAAACTGGAGTCTTACAAGTTCGACGTGGTGAATGACAGGTTCCTGACTCCTTTGCTGGTCAATTTCACGATTTTCAATACAATTACGACAAACGAGCGGGCCTTGGGCGAGTCAACCTTGCAAGTGCAGGGTAAGATCAGCGTCAAAGGACAGCCCGACGTCAAAATTGAAAACCTTTTTTCCGGTGACAACAACTCGCAGGCCTTCGCTTCCCTGGCCGTCGTGCAGCCCTTGAGCTACATCTTGGGAAGCGGCTTTGAAAACGCTGATGTGGAATCCATCACAGTGGACATCAAGTCGCTGGAGGAGAAGAGAACCGCAATCCTTGATAGAGTGTGGGCAAACCGGACCGAAATCAGGGCAGGAGAGACTTTGATACTCTCCGCTTTTCTACGGGCTTCAAATGGGGAAGAACAGGTGGAGAAGATTTTTCTCGAGATTCCTTCCGACATTCCCAGTGGGACTCTGCTGATCACGGTGGCCGACGGGTCAACCTTGATGGCTGTGGAAAACCGCCTCCTGCGCCAGACTTTTGCCCCTCGGGATCTCGACCAGTTGATCCGGGCCATCAACAATATTCGCAAGAATGACCGGGTCTATGTCCGTTTGCAGC
>JBGPHY010000557.1:0-4443 GCA_041484625.1 Terriglobia bacterium
CCATACGGCAAGCAGTCACGTTGCCGATTATTGGCATCCAGAAAACTCTCTTCCCGGGCGGAGGCTGGTTAATCACAGGCTCATTCCAGGCCGCGCGGGACCTGGTTGCTGCCGGAGCTGACATCATTGCGTTGGATTGCACTTGGCGAGGGCAAAAACTGGATGCTTTGGAGCGTGTGTGCCAGATTAAGGCGGAACTGGGCGTCCCTGTTGTAGCCGATATTGCTACCCTGGATAAAGCGTTAGCTGCTGAAGCCAATGAGACGGATCTGGTGGCGACGACACTACAAGGATACACCCCGGAAACGAAGGAAATCCAGATCTTCGATTCTTCTTTTATCAAGCTGCTGGTGCAGAAACTGAGTGTGCCCGTGGTGAGTGAGGGACGAATCAGCAGCCCTCAGCAAGCCAGGGAAGCGCTGGCCGCAGGGGCGTTTGCCGTGATTGTCGGCACCGCGGTCACCTCCCCCAGGGAAATCACCCGACGGTTCGCCAGCCTGCTGGAATTGGAGCGAAGACAGAAGGCACAACACCGGCACTTTTTGGGGATCGACCTGGGAGGAACAAATACGAAATCCGGAATTGTCTCCCGCGAAGGGGAATTGCTCCACACCGCAGTGGTCCCGACACCCGCCGGGGGTGGACGTCAGGTTCTTCTCGATCACTTGAAACAGGTTGCTCATCAATGTCTCTTCACGGCACGACAGCAAGGGATTTCACCTTCTGCTCTGGGGGTAGCCACCGCCGGTTGGGTCGATATTTTCAACGGCCGAGTTGCCTATGCAACTGATAATCTGCCCGGCTGGACCGGTACCGCGATCGCAGAGGACTTGGGAAGTGCCATTGGGCTGCCTGTCGCCGTGGAAAATGACGCCAATGCGTTGGCATTGGCGGAGGGGCAGTTTGGAATCGGCCGGACCGTTCGTGATTTCGTCTGTTTGACCCTGGGCACTGGTGTGGGCGGCGGCTGTTCGATCGGAGGAAAGCTCAATCGCGGCCCTCATTTCTTTGCCAACGCCCTGGGCCACATCACCCTGGTTCCAGACGGACACCCTTGTACTTGCGGAAAGAAAGGCTGCCTGGAATCTTACGCCAATGCCACCGCTTTGCTTCGATATGCACAGGGCAGGTTTGCGTCTGCAGAAGAGGTCATCGCGGCAGCTCACAAAGGAGATGGGCGTGCCGACAATGCCATCCACATGCTGGCTGCTCACCTGGCCGCCGGGTTGGCTTCCATTATTCATATTTTGGACCCCGAGATGATCATTCTTTCCGGTGGAATCGCAGAAAACAATTCACTGTTGCTTCAGTACCTCCAGACCGAACTGCAGTCCAGAGTTGCGGTGTGGCAGCAACGGAACATCCAAATCCAGACATCAAGGCTGGGATATTTCAGCGGTGTGCTGGGAGCCGTGGCCGCCACGCTGGAAAAGCTCGAGCGTGATTCTATGGCTCAGTATCAACTCTCTCTACAATCTCCCACGAGCCGTCTGCCCCGAGGGAGAGAGAATAACGAAGGGTATTCTTGAATGTTTTCATCCTTTTCAAACGTCCAATCTTAATCCCTCCCAGAGAGGAGACAAATCCTATGATTGAACTCATTGATTTCCACCTGAACCACAAACCCACCCAACTGAGAGTGGAAAGCAGCCGGCGCCTCTTGTGGGTGCTGCGGACCGATTTGAATTTGACCGGCACAAAATGCGGTTGCGAAGCCGGGCTTTGCGGTGCCTGCACCGTACTGATTGACGACCAGGCAGCGCGTTCCTGCCAGGTGCCCGTTGGGGAGATCAAGAACAAACAGGTTGTCACCATTGAAGGGTTGGCTCGAAATGGGCAACTCCATCCCCTGCAAGAGTCCTTTATCGAGCATGACGCTCTGCAATGCGGCTTTTGTACACCGGGAATGATCCTTCAGGCCTATAGCCTTCTGCAGAGCAACCCTCACCCCACTGAAAAGGAAATCCGCCAAGGAATGAAGGACAACCTGTGCCGCTGTGGTCCTCATCAGCGGATTGTGGCGGCTATCGCCGGCGCAGCCCGCGGGATGAAAGGAGAGAAAAGATGATAACCCTGCTACCACATGAAATGGATCCTGAAGAAGCTGCTTCTTCTCCGTCTTTTGACCGGCGCCAGTTTCTGCAGTTCCTGGGATGCGGCATTGTGGTCTACTTCTTAGACCTCGATTGGATTCCCGCCCAGGAAGCCAGACGTCCGTCCCGAGACGAGCAGGGCCTTCCCAGCGATTTCAACGCTTTCTTGCACGTCGGCGAAGACGGGCGGGTGACGTGCTTTACGGGAAAGATTGAAATGGGACAGGGGATCATTACCTCTTTGACTCAGATGATTGCTGAGGAGTTGGACCTCGACGACGGTCACGTCGACATGCTCATGGGCGACACCGACCGCTGCCCCTGGGACATGGGTACTTTCGGTTCTCGCACCACCAAATACTTTGGCCCTGCCTTGCGCCAGGCTGCTGCCGAAGCCAGGGCGGTGCTTATTGAACTGGCAGTCGAGCACCTCAAGGTGCCCAAGGAACAGCTGACTACCAAGGCTGGCGCCGTTCAGGAAATCAACCATCCTGAGCACCGCGTCTCGTATGCCGCATTGACGAAAGGGAAGCAAATCGAACGTCATCTGGGCCAAGCACCAGCCTTGAAACCAGCCAAAACCTACACCCACTGCGGAAAACCACTGCGGCGGAGAGATGGGCTGGAAAAAGTCACCGGCAAAGCCCAGTACGCAGGGGACATTCGGTTGCCAGGAATGCTCTATGCCAAGATCCTGCGTCTGCCTGCCCATGGCGCAAAACTGACAGGTGTCGATATCTCTGCAGCTGAGAAAATCGATGGGATGAAAGTGGTTCGCGACGGCGATCTGGTGGCCGCACTTCATCCCTTGCCAGACATAGCGGAGCGGGGGTTGGCCGCTCTCAAGGCGCAATTTGAGCAGCCGGTTGCCAAAGTAGATGACAATACGCTTTTCCAGTACTTGTCAGGTTTCAACCCGGAAGGAGAAACCATCGCGCAATCTGGGAATCTGGAAAAAGGGAAAGAACTGGCTGCGAGTCTTTTTGAAGAGACTTACCACACCCGCTATGTGGCGCACGCGACCATCGAAACCCATACGGCGCTTGTCCAAGTGCAAGGCGGAAAGGCCACCGTCTGGGCTTCCACGCAACGTCCCTTTGGCGCCCGGGATGAAGTGGCACAGGTATTGGGGATAACGGCCAAGGATGTGCGAGTAATTACACCATTTGTCGGCGCAGGGTTTGGTGGCAAATCGCGCAATCTCCAGGTGGTGCAGGCCGCACGGCTGGCCAAATTGACCGGACGGCCTGTCCAGGTTTCCTGGAGCCGCGAGGACGAATTCTTCCATGACACCTTCATGCCAGCCGCAATTGTCAAAATTCAATCCGGGCTCACCGCTTCTCAACAAATGAGCCTGTGGGACTATCATGTGTATTATGCCGGCGACCGGGGTTCGGCGACCTTCTATGATGTTCCTCATCATCGCACGACTTCTTATGGCGGGTGGTCAGGGGCACCGGGGACTCACCCATTTGGAACCGGAGCCTGGCGCGCCCCGGCATGCAACACCAACACCTTTGCCCGCGAATCCCACGTTGACCTGATGGCCGCAAAGGTCGGGGCCGACCCCCTGGCTTTCAGACTGGCCAACCTGAAAGACCCGCGCATGCAGCGGGTTTTGGAGACAGTAAAAGGCCGGTTCGGGTGGGTTTCTGCCAATTCGCCCAGCCGGCGAGGACAAGGGATGGCGTGTGGAATCTATCTTGGAACTTACATCGCTGCCATGGCGGAAATTGAAGTAGATCAAAAATCCGGAAAGATCGCGGTCAAGCGAATCGTTTGTGCTCAGGATATGGGTGAGATCATCAATCCAGAAGGAGCCCGTCAGCAAATGGAAGGGGCTTTGATGATGGGTCTGGGATATGCCTTGACGGAGGAAATTCACTTCAAAGGCGGCGATGTGCTGGACCGCAACTTTGATTCCTACCAAATCCCGAGATTCTCCTGGCTGCCGAAGATTGATGCCTTGCTCGTGGACAACCCGGAAGTGCCGGCCCAGGGAGGCGGCGAGCCGGCCATCACATTGATGGGAGGGCTTATTGCCAATGCCTTGTCTGATGCCACCGGGGCCCGATTGTTCGAGTTACCGCTGTCTCCAGCCCGGGTCCTGAAGGTCTTGTCCACTCTTTAGTTGCAGGATAAGGAGGCGGAACACCGGTGCGAGTCGCGCTTCGTCTCGGCTTGAAGGTACGAGGGGCAAGAGAGGGAATTGCATCCTGTTGCCGAACAGCGAACCGGCGAACCCCGGGGAAACGCGCTTCATCCGGTCTCATTCAAAAGTGACGGCAATGTCGGCTTTATCTCCAAAGAGCTCTATTCGGATACGCTCGGTTTTAGGGTTGTAGACGCC
>JBGPHY010000558.1:0-4421 GCA_041484625.1 Terriglobia bacterium
CCCAGAACCAATCGCTGTGCGGGCCAAAGTGCTTTTCACTCTGTTTGACCAGGTAGAGCTTTCCGAAAGCGCCCTGGTCAGCCATTTCCTTGGCCTTGACATACTTCGGCGTAAAGTAGAGTTCTTCGGCATACAGGAGAAGCACACCCTCTTTGCGACAGGTCTCTACCATTTCGTCAGCCTCTTCCAATGTCATGCATAAGGGTTTCTCACAGACCACGTGCTTGCCGGCCCGCGCTGCATCCAGGGTCATCGGGGCGTGCAACCGGTTCGGCGATGTAACGGTCACCATTTCAATATCCGTCTGCTTCAGCATTTCCCGGTAGTCGTGAAAAACCCTGGGAATGCCGTACCGCTCGGCCAGTGCTTCTGGATGGCCCGGCGTGGGAGATGCTACAGCAACCACTTCAGCCTCTTCAGGCAAAATCTGGAAAGAAGCCGCATGAATATCTGCCTCAAACTGGGACCCAATGATTCCGACCTTAACCTTGCCTTTGTTGCCCATGAGAATCTCCTGCGTTGCTTAAGATGGCACAGCATCCCTTTCCTGATGAGAATAGATCTACCATGGTGGTGAGTTCCATGATAATCCTAGTCTCGGTAGCCACGGTTACTGCGCATTGGAAGGTAACCGTGGGCATTTGTGCCGCTTTGAAAAGCCCACGATTGATTTAAGAAGCAAATCAATCGTGGCTACCTCTGCCATTTTCATTGGCAATGACTCGCCTTCGAACTGGTGTACGTACACCTGCTCTGAAAAAACGGTTCGGATCATTGCACGCCCGTAGCGAGCCCGCGTGCCATGGCCCGGATGTAGGCTGCGTTGCAACCGCAGCATCCGCCAAGGTAACCGATTCCTTCCGTCCGTGCTATCCGCGCAAAGTCCTTAAACTCCTGGCGCGAAACCTGGATGGTTTCCAACTGGTCAGGGAATTGCGGCATGCGAGTGAAACAGGGGGTTTCTTCGGTCGTTCGAAATGCTGCAGGTTGGACGGCAATGGGGACGTCCACGGCCTGGTGCATTTCCCGGACGACGGAAAGCATACGTTGCGGGTCCTGCTCGCAATTGGCTCCGACCAGCCCGGCACCGGCCTCCACCATAGCCTGTGCGCAGCGGGCTGGAGAGATGCCGTCACTGCTCTCGGTGGTGCGGGGACGAAAACTCATGGTAGCAATGACCGGAAGACCGCTGAGGCGTGCACACTCGAGAGCAATCAGCATCTCGTCCAGGTGGAAAAACGTTTCGAGGATCAGGAAATCAATTCCGGCACTCTGCAGCAGCCGGATCTGTTCGGAGATGAGGTCGCGAACCAAACTGCCGGCCGACGAACCCTGCCGTTCAAAAAGCTGGGTTCGGGAGACAGAGCCAGCCACCAGGGCCTGGCTGCCAGCGACTTCCCTGGCGATCCGCACCGCTGCCTCGTTGATGGCTTCAGTCTGTGACCCATAGCCCGCTCGACTCAGCTTTTCACGGGTACCGAAGAAGGTCAAGGCCTGCAATACTTGTGACCCCGCCTGAAGGAACTCCCGGTGCAATTGCCGGAGGGCTTCGGGTTGCTCAATGGCCACTTCCGGCGTGAATTGGCCGCTGCCCTTGCCGGTCCCCACCTTTTCGCGCTCGGACCCGCTATCCACATACCCCCGGCGTTCCAATTCGATCAAATAACCGCCGTCTCCCAGAACGATGCCTTGCCGCCTAATCAAATCCAAGATATTTTCTGCCACAGTTTTGTCTTCCTTCCACGTTGATTTCTTGTTTGATCTCCATAGGGTCGACCCAGTTGGCTAATTCCTCTCCCCGGATTCAGCAGCGCTGAGCCGTTGAACGCAGAGCCATTCACGTCGTTCCCCCACGGGATACCAATAGGTGGTAACTTCAAATGCAGCTCTACTGTTCATCGGCAGGCCGGGTGTGATCGTGAAGGTGATGCGCATCACGCCGCGCCTCGAAGGCCTCCGGCTCGAGGTCGAGCGGCGAAAACCGTGAAACCACAGGCACCGCTTTATGATCCCGAGCCGCCTGTTAAGCCGCCTCCAGCACTTCCAGGAGATGAAGGTCATGAGTCAATTCCGCCAGAGGTCGACGCCCTTGCCGAATCGCCATGACCATTTCTGTCAGCCCATCGGCCCACAACCAGGTTCCTTCGATGGGCTCATATTCCTCCCAACGGCCGGTCTCATTCCTCCAGATCTCGAAACCTCTCGGATCCCAATCGTCTCCCAACAGATTGGCAGTGCCTTCCGTGCCGTAAAACTCCAGGCCGGGACGGCGGTAACGCTGGATGGCATGGCTGGAGACAATGGAGGACAATGCGCCGGAGGTGTGGCGCAGGATGATGTGCGAGACGTCCGGTCCCGGATTAGAGATCTCCTTTTCTTCAACCCACCGTGAAGGCAGGGCAGTGTCTTCCGCAGCCAGGACCTCCGACACTGGACCTAGAAAGGCCGTGAGGCTTTTCAGGTTGTAGATTCCCACTTCTGCCAATGGACCAATCGAGCCGTCGTGATACCAGTTGGCCCAGGTGGATCCGGCATTCCCATAGAGACCGCGTGCCGAGTGGACCTTTCCAATCTCTCCGCCTCTGAGCCGTCCCCAAAGCACACGGATGGTTGGCGCCAGTTGCACAAACGGGGCAGACATCAAATGGAGGCCCTGGCTGGCAGCCAGCCCAACCAGCGCTTCAGCCTCGGTTCGGGTGGAGGCCATGGGCTTCTCGACCACCACGTGTTTGCCGTGTTCAAGGGCCAGGCGCGTCAAGTCGGCATGGCTTTGGGGAGGTGTGATGATTAAGACCACATCCACCGCCGATTCAAACACCTCTCGCGGGTCGAACACCAAATGGATGCCGGGGCGCCGACCTTGCAGGGTCCCCCAGGATTCCCTCCGACGCGCACAGATCGGACCTTCCACGGCCAGGCCCTTCGGTGTCAGGCGATCCAGCACCTGGAGATAGGCCCAGAGGACGTTCCCGGCGCCAATAATCCCGACGGTGACGGGAGAATCACGAGGAGCCAAGCTGTAATTCATTGATGTAGCACATGACCTTCTTCAAAATCACTGCCGACCATGAATATGGCAGGGGTAGCCACGATTGATTCGTTTCCTGAATCAATCGTGGGATTTTCGAAACGATCAAAAAACCCACGGTTACTGCCAAGAACGCAGTAACCGTGGCTACCAACTGTGATTCATTGACGTAGCACATGACCTTCTTCAAAATCACTGCCGACCATGAAAATGGCAGGGGTAGCCACGATTGATTCGTTTCCTGAATCAATCGTGGGATTTTCGAAACGATCAAAAAACCCACGGTTACTGCCAAAAACGCAGTAACCGTGGCTACCAACTCATATCAGCAGGCGGAGGCGCTGGTCGGCGTATTTTCGTAAGAGAGCATCACTCCGCTCGCAAGAGCGAGTCCAACGCCCATCCACTGCCATCCAGTTAAGGATTCTCCCAGGACGAGCCCTGCCAGAAGTACCGTGACCAGTGGGTATAACGCGGTGAGAGGGACTGCAACCGAGGCCTTGGCTCCCTCTTCCAGCGCTGCAAATAAGAACCATGAACCCAAACCGTTGGTGAATCCTCCGAGGATGCCGACTCCGTAATCTCGGGGCCGCAGGGAAAGCAAGCCGCCCTGCCTCATAAACCAGGGGAGAAGCATCATGAACCCTACCATCAGCCACACCAGAAGCGAGCGAGCCGAGATCCTATTGGTGCCGAGCTTCTGAAACAAGCCCACACATCCCCAAAGCAAGATGGCAATACAGGAGAGGCTAAGCCAGTCAGCCACGATGATTCCTTATTGTGCCAGGATGAAGATGGCCAGAAGTGCCAGAAGCACTCCGGCCCCTTGAATTCGGTTCATCCGCTCCTTCAGCAGAAGGAACGCCAGCAAGACCGTCAAAAGCGGGAACAGCGCCGTGACCGGCCCGACGATCGAGGCTTTGCCCCGGGCCATTGCCCCGTAGAATGCCAAGAGACCTAACCCGGTGAAAACACCATTCATTATTCCGTAGATGGCGCCCAGGCGGTCTGTCTCCACCTTGAAGCGTAGACGAATCAACGCCAGCAAGACCGGCGGCAGCATTCCCACGGTGAAGAGCACCTGCATCTGCATGGGGTTCATTCCATCGCTGCCGAGTTTCGTCAAAATCCCCCAGACTCCCCAGCAGAAAATACACAACAGGGCGTACAGCAGCCACTTGGGAAAATTCCGGATGTCTCTCATTATGGTATTTCCAGCCAGCCGGGATCAGGCTTTTCTCATTCGGGGCTGGCGACCTCGGCTAATAATCCTGCCTCGCTCTCGACAATGTAAGAACAGATACGAAACGAGTCGCAATCCACTTCTCTCAACCGAGACAAACGTTCTGCAGCGAGTTGCGCCGGGATGATGTCGATCAGGAATTGCCATTCC
>JBGPHY010000559.1:0-4409 GCA_041484625.1 Terriglobia bacterium
GAATAACAACGCCACATCTGGTTTTAGGGAAAAAAGAACAAAAGGAATATAGCACCGATCAAAAATGCAGGCAAGACAAAATCAAGATACAACGTACTGGGTCAGTTAAACGGGGGAAACGGCTCCGGCAGGAGCCAAATGTTTGTAGCCAAGCAGGCCAGCATTCAATCTCCGCCGTCCGAGCGGCACGGAATGCAGGCCCCTCTACCGTATTGCTGTTGACCTTACACATTCCGCGCCGCTCGGACGGCGGGTTTCTTGCCAGGGCTCTTGTTCTATACTCATTGGGCTCCTATGACGGAGCCCACCCCGATGACTGACCGGTTACAGCGGGCATTCTTAGGGGGTATCTAAAGAAGTGGTGTCTCGTGTAGGGTAGTTTTTGACATTCCCATGATGCTGCACTATGCTGGCGGGCGGTCTTAACGAATTCCGTTTCGCTACAACTCGCTGTGGGCTTTCCGGAGCGTGGAAGGAGCATTCCGGGCTTCTTATCCGACATGGCGATTGGAAGCAGAGCGCGGGATCCCCATCAGTGCGGCCCAAGATATGGAGGAGCCTTCGATGGCGTGAGGGATGGTGTCAATTTTAACAGGTTGCGTGATTCGTTGCTTGCCGGTTCCCTCCTACAATTATGACTCGACCATTGTGGACCAGAGGAACCTTTCAATGGGAGTGGGCGATGGGGAGGCGATTTTAGATCTGACTGCCCTTAGTTTCGCGTCTGTGCGACTGACAGAGTCCCTCTCCGGGAGCCTGCATGCACCTTGAAACCTGGCAATGGGTGCTGGGAGCCTTGGGGGCTTTCCTGGTGGGGTTGTCCAAGACCGGAATTGCGGGGCTGGGGATCCTCAACGTTGCGATCTTTGCGGCGATCCTGCCGGCACGGGAATCGGTCGGGGTCGTACTGGTTATCCTGATCTGTGCCGATGTGGTGGCCGTCACAGCCTATAGGCGGGATGCCAATTGGCATTATCTCTGGCGATTATTTCCCTGGGCAGCTTGCGGCGTGGTCATTGGGGCGGCCACCATGGGGAGAATCAATGATCTGGCGGTCAAACGACTCATCGGCACCATCTTGATCATTCTGGTGTTATTCCATTTCTGGCGGCAGTATCGCAACCGGCGAAACGATACTTCAAACCGGGAGCAGAATATTGATAGTCGGCACTTGGCATTCCTGGCCGGCATCTGCGCGGGTTTCACTACCATGGTGGCGAATGCGGCAGGCCCCATCATGATTCTCTACCTGCTGGCCATGCGGCTTCCAAAATTCGAATTCATCGGAACTTCGGCCTGGTACTTCCTCGTGCTGAACCTTTTCAAAGTTCCCTTTAGCTACTCACTGGGGCTGATCAGCTTTTCATCCTTGAGAATCGACCTCCCCCTCGCCCCCTTTGCGGTTCTGGGGGCACTTTTCGGCCGGGCCATTATCCGGCATATTGATCAATCTCTATTCGAAAGACTGGCGCTGGCGTTGACATTTGCCGCCGCAATACGGATGTTGTTTTAACTGGAGGGGGATCCAATGATTCTCATCAATCGGTTCGGGTTGTTCTGTCTTACACTGGTTTGTCTGTGCCATTCCAGTCTGCAGTCGGCAGTTACTCGAATTGAAGTGACTTCCCGAACTGACCTTCTGTCAGGGCAATCCTTCGGGCTGGCGGGCCCCTACCAAAAGGTCCGGGGTACGGTCCACTTTGCCGTTGATCCCTCCAATCCTCACAATCAAGTTATCGGCGATGTAGACAAGGCACCGCGCAATTCCAGCGGCCTGGTTGAGTTTTCAGCTGATCTCTTCATGATTCTTCCCAAGGACCCCGAGCGCGGCAACAAGACTATCTTGTTTGAGGTGAGCAACCGGGGGGGGAAAGGACTCTTACCTTTCTTTAATCGTGCGGAAAGCTCTCTTGACCCGTCCAAGGGAAGCGAACTGGGAGACGGCTTCCTGCTCAACCACGGGTTTTCCCTGGTCTGGCTGGGTTGGCAGTTTGATGTGCCACGCCAGGATGGCTTAATGAGACTCTACGCGCCGCAGGCCACCGAACGGGGACGCCCCATTACCGGATGGGTGCGCTCGGACTTTGTCCTGCCACAGCGGTCTTTTGATTCTTCCCTGGCTGACCGGAACCACATAGCCTACCCGGTGCTCGACTCTGCCAGCCCCGATAATGTTTTGACGGTGCGCAATGGAGTCCTCGAACCAAGAATCACGATTCCGCGTGCCGAGTGGAATTTCGCCAGACTCGAGGGAGGAAGGGAGATTCCAGACCCGAGTCGGGTGTACTTACGCACTGGCTTCGAGCCCGGAAAGATCTACGAAGTAGTTTACCGCTCCCAAGGCCCTGCAGTGGCGGGTTTGGGCCTCGCAGGCGTGCGCGACTTGATTTCCTATTTCAAACATCATTCGGACAGCGAGGTTTCAGCCAGTTATGCTTACGGCTTTGGAATTTCACAGAGCGGACGATTTTTGAGGCATTTCCTCTATCAGGGATTTAACGCCGACGAAGCGGATCAAAAAGTATTCGACGGCATTCTTTGTCATGTGGCTGGGGGAGGAAGGGGGAGTTTCAATCATCGTTTTGCCCAGCCCTCACGAGATGCCCACCCCTTCTCAGCTTTCTTCTATCCGACGGACATTTTCCCGTTTGCAGATACCGAACAAGTGGATCCGGAAACTGGCATGAAGGACGGTTTGCTAACCCATAGCCTCCATCCTCAGGTAATGCCCAAGATCTTTTACACGAATTCCTCCTATGAATACTGGGGGCGTGCTGCCTCTCTTCTGCATACCAGTATTGACGGAAAGTCTGATCTGCCGCTCCTGGACAACGTACGGCTCTATTTGTTTTCGGGAAGCCAGCATGGACCGGCACATTTCCCTCCTGACTATAATTCGGACTTGAATTATTTGGGTCGCCAAAAAGCAAATCCGAACGACTTCCGGTGGGCCATGCGGGCCCTCCTTTTGGCGATGGACCGGTGGGTGAAGAACCAAACTCCTCCTCCCCCCAGCCGTAACCCTCGAATTGACGATCACACGTTGGTTCCCATGCAAGAACTGGCTTTTCCTGCCTTGCCTGGCATCCAGCTTCCAGTGCGCCTCCACGAGGCCTACCGAGTGGATTATGGGCCGGCGTTCAGAAACGGGATCATCGAGTTTGAGCCTCCACGGGTGGGAAGGGCGTTCCCAATCCTGGTTCCTCAGGTTGATCGGGACGGGAATGAACTGGCCGGCATACGCCTCCCCGAAATCGCCGTGCCGTTGGCTACCTATACAGGCTGGAATCTTCGCGATCCCCGAATTGGGGCACCGGATGAACTAGCCGGCATGGCCGGATCCTATATCCCATTCCCGCAGACCCGCGGTCAGCGGGACCAGGCCAAGGATCCAAGAGTTTCCATAGAAGAGCGATATCCCTGCAAGGCTCACTACCTTGGCCAGATTGCCGAGGCTGCGGTGCAGCTCATGAAAGAAGGCTACTTACTGCCGGAAGATCTTGCGCCGCTGCTCGACCGGGCGGAGGCACTCTGGAACTTTGCCACGAGAAGGTAGCTGGAAGAGTCTGTCCCTATGGTCATCCAACACATCTCGGCCATCGCTATCCTGATCCTGCTGGAGTGCGTCCTTTCTGCCGACAACGCTCTGGTCCTGGCCGTCTTAGTCAAGCACCTGCCACGAGAGCAACATCGCAAGGCTCTGCTGTACGGTTTAAGTGGCGCATTTTTGTTTCGCGGGATCGCCATTCTCATGGCCACGAAGATCCTGGAGATCTGGTGGCTACAGGGACTGGGTGCAGGCTACCTCGCTTACCTGTCCGTTGCCCACTTTATCAGGGATGGGACGATGCAGTCGTCCGAAAGGCATGCGCCCAAGCGTCGAGGGGCAGGATTCTGGGGGACCGTCGTTGCCGTAGAGGTAACCGACATTGCCTTCGCCATGGATTCCATTATGGTGGCCGTTGCGCTCACAAGCGAACTCTGGGTCATCTACGTGGGGGCGGGCATCGGAATTATCGCCATCCGGATGCTGGCCTCTATCATCGTGCGACTTCTTTTCCGTTACCCGCAGATTGAAAGCATTGCCTACCTGCTGGTCGGCTGGATTTCGGTAAAACTCTTCCTCTCCACCTGGGAACTGTTCTCCGCTGCAGAACTCAAGAAGCCGCCGGGAAGACATCTCATGCCAAGCTGGTTGTTCTGGATGGTAATGATAGTAATTGTACTCTTTGGGGGATGGTACAGTTTTCGTCACCCTCAAACCACCGAGCTCCAGCTGGAAGATCGTGCCACGCGGGAACAGCTGACAAAGCCTTTCCTGGCCGAGAAGGACGAAGAGAAATCTTCCTCTAAGTGATAGAGACCTGTCAGCGATCTTCTATCCCGTCAACAAACCGCTGGATGCGCAA
>JBGPHY010000560.1:0-4402 GCA_041484625.1 Terriglobia bacterium
ATATCCTGAGATGGCTGTTGCCGGTTTGTGGACAACTCCATCGGACCTGGCTCGGGCTGGTCTGGAGCTTCAGTTAACTTTGAAAGGTGAATCAAACCGGGACTTTTTCGGTGATAAGGTCCTTCAAATGCTGACCCCGGGAATAGATGAGGAAATTGGTATTGGATTCTTCTTGTCGGGAAAAGGCAAAGCCGTTCGTTTCGGACACGGAGGCTGGGACGAAGGTTTCGTGGCCCAAATGACGGCCTACAAGGAATTTGGTATGGGAGCCGTAATCATGCTTAACTCCAACGAAGGATTTCCCATGCTCAATGAGATTGAACGTGCCATAGCGCGAGAATATGAATGGCCTGGTTACTTTCCGGAACAAAAAGTGACCGTGAAGGTTGCCCCTGAAGTCCTGAACACTTATATAGGGGACTACGCAGCCAAGTCAGGTTTCCAGTGTTCCATTATGAAGGAGAAGGACAGCCTCTTTTTGAAATCCGACGGTCAGCCGGCCATCGAACTGTATCCTGAATCTGAGCTGAAGTTCTTCATGACAACCTTGAATGCAGACATCACATTTGAGAAAACGGCGAAAGGAGAAGTCAAGGGCCTGGTCATACAACAAGAGGGCAAGCAGACTTCGGCTGAGAAGAAGCGATGATGATACAGTTCAAGTATTTTTTTGTTTCACAAGAAGAGAAATAGTCATGGCCAAACCGATGCCGATCACAGTGCGCCGCACCACCCGGGGGCCAAGCCATCGAGCGATTCCAGCGCCTCCATAACCACTGGTGATTGCTCCCACCGCCATCACTGCCGCAATATCCCACGACACCAGGCCTACAGCCATGAAGTAGAACGCGGCCACGGCATTGATGCACATCGCAAAGAGATTCTTGAGGCCGTTCATCTGGTGGATTTCCGTCAAGCCGAGCAAACTGAGAGCAGCCAGCATCAAAATCCCGATACCAGCGCCAAAATAGCCGCCGTACACTGCTACGGCAAATTGAAACAGGCCCGCTGCTACCAGCCATCGATGGGTAAGCTCGTGGCGGTGGATCTCATGAAGACGCAGCCAACGCTGGACGGTTCCCTGCACGGCAAAGAGTAGTGTAGCGAACAGAATCAGGAAAGGAACCAAGCGGGCGAAAACGCCGGGGGGAGTCTGCTTGAGTAGGATGGCTCCGGTAATGCCGCCCATAAGGCTGGGAAATACCAGCATATATAAGTTCCGCTTGGTGCCTCGGAGTTCCTACCGATACCCCCACAAACTGCCCAGAGAGCCAGGCCAGAGCGCGGCAGTGTTGGTGGCGTTGGCAATGATCGGGGACTGACCGAGCCAGACCAGCGTCGGGAAGGTCACCAGTGTTCCCCCGCCGGCAACTGAATTGATCAAACCTGCCAATATCGAGGCTCCAAGAATGATGGCCCAGTGGGAAATCGCCATTGAACAGCGTCCGCCTGTAAATGGATGGACAATTACAAAGATCAGCATTATCCGGGGTCTCTATCCCTGGAGTCAAACCTTAAGTCTCCGGGGTGATGCAATCAAGTAATGACGGACAAGGACAGTGGAAGGCGTCCTGGAAAGGACGAGAGAGATTAGCCAGGGGTTGAGCGGCGACGACGTTCGCCGCGATACCCCTGGGAACGGATTCCCCACGGGTTAGCACCCTGGAAGGGTGCCGGACTGTTCTGTCCGTTCAGGACGTCGTCTGCCGTCCACTTCTCCCACCTTTGATTGCACTCCTCTCCGCTCAAGGATCACATTCATTTCGTCTCATTCTTCTCTAGGAGACAATTCTGTCGCCGAATGCGCTCTAAGTTCTGAAGTGGTAGACTTCGGTGGCAGAGAAGTGAACAAAACATCAAAGGAGGACAGCATCCTTGAAGCTTCTTTCAGAAATTCGGATCTTGTTTGTGATTGTACCGGCAATCCTACTCTTATGCGCCCGGTCCGGCGTCTCTTCGGACCTTCCTCGCCAGCAAATCAGCCTCAACGAGGACTGGCGGTTTCAACGACAAGTCGCGCCCGGCTCCGCAGTGGAGTGGCCGTTTCGGGATGCTTGGAAGCCCGGTTATGATGATTCGCGTTGGTCCAGAATCTTCTTGCCCCATTCCTGGGATCAGACGGCCCATAACCCGTGGGTCACCGTTAATCATTGGCGAGGCATCGGCTGGTACAGGAAGGAGTTTGTCGCCCCTCCGCCGGTCGCTGGACGCAGAATATTTCTCGAGGTTGAGGGCGCCTTACAGGTGGCAAGAGTGTGGGTGAACGGCCGCGAGGCCGGCACGCATTCGGGCGGGTACACGGGTTTCTTCTTCGATGTTACGGACCTGGTCAAACCTGGCAGCAAGAATCTGCTTGCTGTCCAGGTGGATAACACCAACAGTCCTGACATTCCTCCGGCCAACGAGACCAACATTACTATTTACGGAGGGTTGTATCGCGACATCTGGTTGCATATCACCGGTTCGACGTTCATCCCATTCGGTGGAGTTTCCGTCACCACGCCTGAGGTGAGCAAAGAGCGATCGACGATCCGAGCAATCATTGAAGTCAGGAATGCGCTGGCATCGCCGGCCGAGGTCAGGGTCGCTTCCGAAGTGATCGCGCCGGACGGCAGGGTGGTCGCAAAGGGGGAGCGCGGAAAACAGGTCAAGGGAAACACCACAGTTCAATTCGAGCTATCCGGATGGACGGTAACCAAACCGGACTTATGGCACCCCGATCATCCGAACCTATACTTGCTGCGAAGCCGCGTCTATCGGGAGGGTGTGCTGACTGATGAGGTATCCACCCGGTTCGGAATTCGAGTGATGGGATATATCCCCGGCAAAGGCTACACGATCAATGGCGAATTCATCAACTTGCATGGAGTCAACCGTCGCCAGGACTATGGATACCTGGCTGATGCACTGCCTGACGCTGTTGGCCGTCGCGACATGGAGATCATCAAAGATCTGGGCGCAAACCTGGTAAGGACATCGCACTACGTTCAGGATAAATGTATCCTGGAAGCGGCCGATGAATTAGGGCTTTTGGTCTGGGAGGAGATCCCCAATATCAAAATCTATGATTACACCCCTGGCCCACAGACGGAAACGGGAGACTCGCGTTATACCCGGAAGTACATTGACAATTGTCTCCTGGTCATGGAGGAGATGATCCGGCGGGATCGCAACCATCCCTCCATCATCATTTGGGGGATTGGTGATGACCTGACGGGTTATCCTTACATTGAGGATCTAAAGGAAATGCATGACAGAGCCCACGAGCTAGACCCCTCCCGGTGGACAGCCGGGCGTGTTTACCCGATGATCACCGATGTGCATGATCCGACCAATGACGAGTTCTTTGATTTTCACAAGCTGGCTAAAGAGCACCCGGACTGGAAATGGCTTTGGAACGAATGGGGCGCATTCAAAAACGAGCGGGGAAACTTGATCGAACCGACTGCCGGCAATGCGCAGGGAAGCGATGTTGGGACTGTCGCAGACTACCGCCGCGCGACGATCCCTTCAGAACTGACAGGCGCCATCTTTCAAGAGGCGAGTTGGATCCAGTTTGAGGCGATGCCCTGGATGGCTACTGCCAAGTGGGAGATGTTCGATGCCGGGTGTGCCGCCTGCGAAGGCACCAAAGGCATATTCTACTTTTACGGTCCTCCGAACTTGCGGCCATGGGGAACTCGCTTTACGGGTGGCGACTACCGGGGCTTAAGCGATTTGTGGCGCATCCCCAAAGCCAGTTACTGGTTCGTTAAAGCGCAGTGGACCGAGGTTCCCTTTGTTCAAATCGTCGGCCATTGGACGTGGCCCGGGCAGGAGGGAAAGCCGAAGATGATCCGCATTTACTCGACCTGTGACGAAGTTGAGCTGATCCTCAACGGGAAGTCCCTGGGGAAAAGGACCCCGGAGACCACCGAAAACCTCATCGACGAATGGAAAAGTTACGGCATGTGGGATGGCCGGTTTCCGTTGCCCGAGGGCACCAAGCTTCGCCACGGCCCATTCGTCTGGCGCAACGTACCCTATGAGCCGGGGACTCTAAGGGCGATCGGAAGGAAGGGCAATCAACAATTCTCAGATGAAAGGAAGAGCGCGGGCCAGCCGTATCAACTCATTCTCAAGCCGGATCGCACCACTCTGCACGCAGGCGGAAGAGACGCTGTGCGAATTCTTGCCCTGATCACCGACAAAGATGGAGTCGTGGTGCCCCAGGCAAATCCGTGGCTCAGGTTTCAGACGGAAGGACCGGGGGATCTTCTGGGAACTCCGGTGCTGGACGCCGTTTGGGGGATGGCGGCTATCAACGTCCAGTCGCGAAACAACTCCGACCGGGTCGTCGTGACCGTTTCTTCGCCGGGTCTTAAAGACGGCACCTGTACCATCAGTTCCTCTTCTCCGGCAA
>JBGPHY010000561.1:0-4393 GCA_041484625.1 Terriglobia bacterium
CCCCCCCAGAGGTCCATCTTGCGGTACTCTGCCGTAAAAAGGGTTGGGCACAAAACTGAGCATGTCCGAAATCTGACTGGGACTGTACTTTTCAATCTCGGGCCCCAAAGTGTTTAGGCTGCTGGCCCCTCCGAAATACAGCTTGGTCCCTTTCTTACCGACATAGTTGGCATCGACTATTATTTTTCCCGGAAGTTCGTGTTGGAATCCGACGGACCAAGTCTGTTCGTAAGGTGTCGCATCCATTCCGCGCAAGGGCGCCCGAATGGCGTCGCCTAAATAGGACATCAATCCCTGTGAGGATCCAGGAGGAAGTAATGGGCCCGCGGGGAAAGGATCATGCAACAGTGCACCAGGGGTTGCACCATCATTTTGAAAAGTGGTAGTCCATTTGGTCGTCCGGTTAAACCCCTGAAATCCCAAGCCTCAAGTCCCGGCTGCACCACTCGTAGTCGTCGAATAGAAAAGGCCGTAACCTCCTCGCACAACCGTATCTTCAGATATCCTGTAGGCAAAACCAAACCTGGGCCCAAAGTTGTTCTTATCCCATACATAGTTATGACGGTCTTTATCGTCCACAAAGGCCAAGCCACCTCTTAAGTTCAGGAGTCCCGGCGCCTGGAGTGGCGAAAGAGAGTCGGCGTCGATATAGCTCATCCGATTATAGCGCTCGGTTCGGGGGGTTTCGAAATCGTAACGAAGCCCGAAATTCATGGTGAATCTGTCATTGAGTTTCAAGCTATCCTGGACGTAACCGGCCATCTGGTAACTCTGCGTGCTTACAGCGGCCGGCACTTCATAATATCCCCACGATCCGAAGCCCGATAGAAAACTGGCCATGGAAGCACCATCTAAGTAAGGTCTCTCCGATGTGCCGTTCACATCAAACCCGTAGACACCTGCAGGTGCAATAGGTTGGCAATAGCTAATCCGATGCGCCCGAAACTCTCCACCAACTCGCAAATCGTGGCGGCCTTGGACACGGCCCAGGCTTCCGATAGCGTGATGGATTTCGGGGGATTGTCGCAAAATTCCCCAGGGAGTTGAACCGATGCTATTGGTTGTTCCTGCTGGGTAGTAATCGGCCATAGAAATGGCGGGTGAAGATTTGAATCCCGAGGTCTGGATGTATGCAGGGAGCCCGAGCGTCGTCACCGGATCCAAGTTGGGATACGCGCTCAGGAGGTCATTACTTTCCAAGTAGTTGCGCGAATAGCCGTAGGAAAGACTTAGAGTGCTGTTGGGATTGATCATGTGGGTGTAGTTCAAGGCAAACAAGTGAATGCGGCCGGGAGACCCTCCGAGAGCATTGGGGTCCAATGCATTGCCAAAAGAATTAGCCGGGCTCCATTCGTAGGTCTCCCGGGAAAACTTGGCACTGATTCGATTGGCCTCACTAAAGCGATGATCAATCTTAAGGTCCCATTGATCAGCCCGGCTCCTGTCTGAACCGGCGCCGAACCAGTTGTAAAAGCGATTGGTCCCTGCTGGATCCGCCGTATTGGGCAGTGGGAAAAATGACATAATCTTTTGAGCTACCGGATCGATCAGATTGCCTGGCCCGGCCGGAGGCTGGAAGGAGGTCCCGATCAATTTGGGATTACCCGGGCTCTGAAAATGATCCATGCGATTATAGGGAATGAATCGGGAACGGACCGTTCCCCCGGCATTCGGGTCGTAAGCACCGGAGTAAGGATCCCATAGCTGGCCGTCGCCCAGGCACTTTCCTTGAGCGTCAAAGCCGGGGCTACAGAGCTCTCCGAAATCTCCCCGCCGCATGGCAGCGCTGGGCACGCCGGCAGCGTAAGTCCTAGCATTGATATCGCGTAATCCTTCGTAGCTAAAGAAGAAAAAGGTCTCATCTTCTTTTATGGGCCCCCCCACAGTGGCCCCAAAGAGGTTGTAATGGCGAGGAGCCAAAGGGTTGCCGTTGGCATTGGCAAACCAGTTATTGGCTGTCAAGATATTGTTGCGCACAAATTCCCAGGCGCTGCCATGGAACTGGTTTGATCCGGAGCGAGTAATCATGTTGACGATTGTGGCGCCGCTGAATCCAATCTCAGCGCTGAAATTAGATTGCTGAATCTTAAACTCCTGCACGGAGTCGACTGAGGGGATATAGAGCGGAAACACGACGCCGCTATTTTGTCCAAAACTAGTAATGCTGACACCATCCATTAAAACATCAGCAGTGGAATTTCGACTGCCATTGGAGATGAAGTTGTTATTACCTCCAATCGATCCGCTGGGGGCGTGAATACCGGGAGCGAGGTTGGCCAGGTCGAAGATTCCTCGTCCCAACAGGGGTAACTCGTTGATCATCGTCCGATCCAGCTCTTGGCCAGTAGTGCCATCCTGCGTGTCCATCATTGCCATGCCTGCCGCAGTCACTTCAATTGCGGAACTGTTGGCGCCGACCACCAACGAGACGTTGATTGCGGCATTTTGGTTCACGGCCAGCGCGATCCTATCTATGACAAAAGCGCTAAAGCCACCAGCCTCTACTGTCAGCCTGTAAGTACTGGGCGGAAGCGAACGAAACAAGTACCGCCCTCCATTGTCGGTCGTAGCCGTGTAATCGAACTGTTTGCCCACGTCCGTCAAGGTCACCTGGGCGCCAGCCACAACAGCAAGCGAAGGGTCTGTGACAGTTCCCGTCAACGAGCTGCTATAAACTTGTCCCCAGAGCAAACCTGCTGTAATACCGATTAGGACCAGTGTGGCGAGGCACATCAAACTCCAAGGTCTTCCATTTATCCTAACTTTCAAGTTTTATCTCCTGTTGAGGGCAGGACGCCAACTAAGCTATCAGAAGCCTCCGGACCATTTCTCAGCAAAAGGGCCATTCTTACGACTGCTTCCAGTCTGGAGGTCCCCGAGCGCACAGGATCCCTCATTCTCACTTGTTCCATAACAGGTACGGGGCCCTTGGCTCAACTCGATCACGTAGGCAGCCGAGCCGCATTTGGTTTCGCAGCCCGATACTCCCCCCTTTGCGTCCTTACCAGCGCGTCACTTGAACAGTTGCAAAGAGTAGTACCGGGTTGGCGGTCACGATGGCTGAGTCTTCTAAGCGGCCAGACCCGAGGCAAGTTAGCGTCTAATTCCACCATGCTGGCAATGACTAACGCCGAGGGCAATAGGAACCATCAGAAAAAGCATATGACTACAGGCAGAGGTCATTCAAGGAAAATTCGCAACCGACTGTCTCGACACTACCACGGCCGCTTCGAGGAATCCTGGGGGAATGTGCCAGAAGTGATGCATAATTCTCATATCTTCTGAATCTCTACCAACTACTATTATCTTATTGTTGACATCTACTTATCATGTAGTTTATTGTTGCTGGCAAACAGATTAGGGATCGTCAGCGCTCTGATCTACTGTCGCAGGAGGGTTCTTTTCCCCATAGGGATAACAAAGAAAAGTCGATTCCACAGATACCTGACTCTGAGCCGATACAGCGTTGTCAAATCCCTTGTACTTAGGCCAGGGGGATGGGATTGAATCTAGTCAACCTTGACGAACGTACTCGCCAATTAATGGTGCAGGAAGCGGAACTGGAGATTGCCCGGGGCACGCTATTCATCAGTCCTCACCTAACGCCTCTCGGTCGGGAACTCTACCCAACACTTTTGAGAAAGGCGATTCGCAGCATGGATGAGGTATGGCTGGCTGGGACCTTACGGGGGGCGGGGCTGATAGAACTCCTGGAGCGCAAGACTCTACCGAACGGCGATGTTGTGATCAGGACAGGACCGGGCCTGTCTGTCGACAGTCTGGTGGAAAGGGAATTCAACCGATTCTATTGCTGTGCACTTTGTCTGAGAGCCATTGTTGATCACATCCCGCACGTTCTGGTCTTTCGTGCAAAGCAAGTCGAGCGCGCCGGGGTCGAATCAGAGGAGAAGATTGGGCGGCAGGTCGAGCCAAGATCCCTTCTTGAGAATCTCAGGACCCTTCGGGCGATTGAACCTGCCCTCGGGATACCACACGAGGTGGACTCCGGCCTGAGCTTGAGGCTACCGGATTGCAACCCCGAAGTCGGTTAGATCATACGACGGAATGGGCTTTGGTCTAATGATCCATGGACAGGCGCAGGACTCGCTTGTAGAGAACAACCAGCGCGTTCATGGCTTGGTTCTGGGTGGTGGGCGCCACGTTTTGGTCCGCCGCCAGGTGCTTGAGAAAGACTTCGATCTTCGCTTCGGGGGGCAGCAAATCCTCGCGGCCCCGCATGTTATGGAAATGGACGAACAGGACAATCCAGTCGGCATAGGATCGCTCGGTGTGGATGGAATAGTGGTGAAGGCGGAGGAACTGTCGGACCTCATCAAGCACAGTCTGGGTTGTTGACACTTGTTCGGGGCGGGCATAGCATTTTACCCCAGAA
>JBGPHY010000562.1:0-4382 GCA_041484625.1 Terriglobia bacterium
CGGAATTACGAAGGCGCCAGGGCCGTCGTGAAGCGCGCGGAAGCGAGCTGCCTTTTCGTTCTGGGTGGTACTCATAGGAGTTACCTCGCGATCAAATTTGCACGATTATACTCCCTCGGCCACACGGATGTATTGTTGCCTAACCGGAAACCTTAAGGAGCAACCGCCTCCATTCTCCAGAAGTTCGCCCCTTGGGATCTCGGCACCAAAGGTAGAAATGGGGTCGCAGATATATGGATTGACGAATTCCAGTCTCATTCCATTATGGAACAGAGTTGCCGAGCCAAGGGCTCACCTTGAAGTAACAGACTGATTCAGAATGGCTTACCTTGAATTCTTGGCATAAGTCCCTAAGAGTCGGCTAGCGTTTATTTATCGAAGCATCCCCCCAGCCTGTGGTTCCATTCAAAAGAGGGAGCTGGACCTGCTGAAGCAAAGGCCCTGAGAATCGGAGCGGATGGAGTGGAAGAGACTGGCAGCGCGACTCCTTACTTCTTTGGCATTTATCGTCTCGCGCTGACAAGGCCTGGAACAGAAGGAGCGAGGATTGCCAAGGCTTTTGCTTGGGGCCAGCGTGCACGCCGTTTTGGTCTCAGAAGAGTTGTCATCGGTTTTCTCGAGTATATCTCTTCGGAGACCCTGGCGTGCTTGGGGTGGGGTCGCGGGAACACAGATATGTACCCCTGCCGAGTTCTGGCAGCGAGTGCCTCATGTCATTCTCTTTCTCAATGATTGGTCTTTTGGAGTAATCCTGGGTAATTACTGCGTGCCCAGATGCACCCCAAACCCTGAGGCTGAGCGTCCCATTTCTTCCGAACCGATACTCAAGTAGACCTTGGCAGACCAGAATAGTTGCAATGTGGCTGGCAAACTTGGGACACCTTCGCAACTGCTTCTGAAAAAACTCTCTCGCGTGTAGCACCTTGCCTGCCCGCTCCAGCAATATGACCAGGATCTGAAAAGGTAGTTCCTGCAATTGATTTTTAGTCCTTTCTTACGCAGTTCACCTGCTCGCAGGTCGACTTCGAACACCCCGAAGCCAAGGGGACACGGAGGTCGGCCAAATTCTTCCATAAGAAAGAGCCTCCATGTCGTCTTCGACGGCACTCGGAGCATGAAAATTTCCTTCCGTCGGCGGAATGCAGGGAGGGGTCGTTCCGAACGGGAGGGACCCATCCCTGTAGGCTGAAGACTTCTTCGCCTTCCCAAGAGGGGATTCCCAGGAGCCATCCATGCTTCTAAGGACAGTCACACCTCTCAAGCTGACGAGATCTCCAAGCGTAATCTCTTTCAAATTAGGCAGTTAGTTTGAGATGTGGCATTAAGAATCGATTGACCTGCAAGGAATTGAGGTCCCCTCCAAGCTGATGCAGCCTTGGCGTCATTTCCAAACCCACGGAGGTGAACGCCATGAGCACCTATTCCAAGAAATGCCTCATCTCAGTCGCCGTAATGCATACGTGCCTGTTAGGTACGGCTAGACCGGGTGTGTCTCAGTCGGCAGGATCGGACCCCTTTATTACAGTCTGCATCTACAACCAAGCTCTGGTATCGAAGTTAACATTGAATCGTGCCAGAGAGCTGACAATAACCCTCTTCCGCCAAGCTGGGATCAAGGCGGTATGGCTGGATTGTTCTCGTTACATGAGCAACTCCCAAAGCGCTGCCTGTCGGTCGGGTATCGGACCGGCCTATCTCTCTCTTCGGATTACCCCAGGACCCGTCTCGACACAGGCAGGCTTCTCGAAGTCCACCACCGGTTTTGCAACCTTGACCGCCCATGAGAAGGGCATTGATGCCAGCGTTTTTTTTCGGCGAGTGGACGAGATCGCCGAAAAGCACAACATACCCAACTACCGAATACTTGGAATTGCAATGGCCCACGAGATCGGCCACCTACTGCTCGGGTCAAACTCGCACTCTCGCACCGGTATCATGCGACCGCACTGGGATCGGCAAGACCTAGTCCCGGGTGGAAGATTTCTCGGCTTCACGGCCGAAGAAGCCACCGTCATGCATGCGGACGTGTCAGCACGCATGAAGCAGCAGGCAGTTTTCGAGGCTTCTGGATTGGACCTTCCAAAATGAGCCGACTGGCCAGTCTTGAAGCGGCCTGGGAAATCTGAAAATCTGCGTCACCGGAAATTCTCCACCAGCATGACGTCATTGTCCATCTGGTCCATCGACCCAAAGAGGATCCACTGGCCATCGGGCGAAACAGCCAAGCCGCCGTGAGCGGGAGCAATCCTTGATTTTTGCTCGACGCTAGCGAGACGCCTGCGCTGGCGGCTAACTATGTTAAAGCTTTCGATCGCTGGCTGGGGCATTGCTTCATTGTTAAGGAAGCAGATATCTTCATGCCACACAGACCAACGGCCCCACTCTACCTCCTTGGAGGACACAGTTTTCTTCTCCGCCGTCCAGCGAAACCCTCCAAATAGCCCTAGGGCCATCTGAATCCTTGAAATAGAAGAGAGATTTACCGTCGGACGATTCCAAAGGTTGCCCTCCCCCGTGCTTGGTGACTCGTACTGGTTGCCCACCTTCCGCCGGCCTTTTCCATACCTCCCATGTTTCGGTTCGCGTGGAGGCAAAGTAGACCCATCGTCCATCCTTCGACCAGCTAGGCCATGCCTCGTTCGACGTGTCGGTGGTGAGCTGGCGAAGCTCTCCCCCTTCTGCATTGACCATAAAGATACTCGTGTGACCTTCTTGGCAACAATGGAAGACGATGCGTCGGCCATCAGGCGACCAGTGTGGCCATCCAGTTTGAGGACCACCGAAGGAGGTCAACGGGAAAGGACTTTGCCCATTGCGATCGGAAACCCAAATCTCTGTACTGCCCGATCGGTCGGACCCAAAAACGACTCTTTTGCCATCGGGAGAGATGTCTGGGAAAACATCTTCTCGCGTTGAAGAGATCAATTTGATCGGCAAATTGTGCCGTTGGGTTGAATTGGGCCCGTCCGTCTGCCAGATATTGAAGTCCATCCTCCATCTTACATAAGCCAAGTGGTTTCCCTGACGAGAGATCGACGGGAAATAAGCGTCCTCTCCGACGGCCGGCAGAGCCTCCGGAGTGCCACCGGAAGCTGGAATCTTCCAGAGACTGAACAGGCCTTTGCGATTTGAGGAGAAAACGACCTCTCGACTGTCCGAGGTCCAGCATAAACCGAAAATCCACCCGTTGTCGAAAGTGAGACGCCTGGGCTCGCCGCCGACAACCGGTACAAGGTAAATGTCGGCGGTAACCGAGTGAGCACTTCCCCGAGTAAACGCAAGGTTCTTACCGTCCGGCGAGAACTTGGGACGGACATCGTGGCTGAGAGTCGGGAATGTAACTCTCCGTCTCTCACCGGTATTTAGCGAGATCACAAAAATAGAGTGAGTATCCTGTGGTGAGCTTCTCTCAGCCACTGCCAGGAGTTTTCCGTCTGGGGACCAGTCGAAAGGTTCGATGGAATCGGCCATTCTGCGTTCGGGCCCACCTAGGGAAGGGATCACGTAGATTCCCCGTTCTGTCGGTGATGAGCGCAAGAACGCGATCTGGCGGCCATCGGGGGACCAACTAGGATTCGAGTCATCGCCAGGGCTGCTGGTCAAGCGTAAGGGCTTCTCTGCATCAATCAACTTGACATAGATATCCAGGTTGTCCTTGTCTCCTCCGTCCCAAACAAAGGCCAACTGGTTGCCGTCAGGTGAAAAAACAGGCGACTCCTTGTAGCCTGGAAAGGTTGTCAACGGAATAATTCTGGTAGAGGGCGGAGGAGAGTGTTTCATCCAAAGAATGACAAGGATGGCTATGAGAGTGATAGAGCAAACCGAAACCAGCACTCGCCAACTCAGCCGATGCCTGAGAGCGTTCAACGATGAAGTTGCTAATCCTGTAACTGGGACGTCAATGCCTGGAGGGTTCGCAGGTGGAAATACTTGATTTCGACCCTCTACCGGAGCAATGAAGCGATAACCTCGACGGGGCAGCGTCTCGACAAAGCGCGGATTCTCTGCTGAGTCATCCAGTGCCTGCCGGATTCTATTGATGGCGATGTTGAGGCTGTGGTCGAAGTCTACGAAGGTGTCGTCAGACCACAACCTTTGCTGTAGCTCTTCTCTGGTAACCACCTCACCCGGCCGCTCCAACAACACAGCCAGAATCTGAAATGGTTGCTCCTGCAGCTTGACCTTCATCCCCTTCTTGCGGAGCTCACCGGCTCGCAGGTCGGCTTCGAAGATGCCGAAGCGTATCACATCTTGAGGTCGGAGGGGTTGTGCCATATGACTAATGGGTGCAATTCAAAGTGCGACAGGTTTCAAGCCGCCAATTTGAGTTTTCGGAACCAATAGCTATTCCAATCGAGATTGGCTCGGCAGGTTCGCAAGGC
>JBGPHY010000563.1:0-4376 GCA_041484625.1 Terriglobia bacterium
CTGATCCCCTCGGCAATCAGGATCACTGGGGCAAAACAGGCAACATGCTGTTCGAACAACTCGACCAGCAATTCCTCGCTGAGACGGTCGACAGCATAAATTGTATCTCCAGAACCGTCCGCCACGACCCGTGCAAGCTCTTCTTCCGCGAACCGTTCGCAGCTTCCGATAATTTTATCCCGAACAACTTCATGAATTGCCCGAACCGCCTCGAGCAACACCAGCATGCCGTCCATTTGTCCCTCTCCAGAGCGCTCTCATCGGGCCACCAGGAGTTCCACATAGCTGCGAAGCTGCTCCAGGTCTGCTTCGCGAGCTCCGGCATCCGTGATCAGAAGATCGCACTGTCCGAGCTCGCAAAACCGATACAGAGCTTCCAGACCGATTTTGCTGCTGTCGACGACCAGGATGCGTTGTCTTCCGGACTGCAAGAGAGCTCGCGCAGCTTCATGGTCATTCACCATCACGTCGCCGTCGAGGGAAACGGCAGCAGCTCCAAAGATGACCCGGTCAGCCCGAATGGCTGAGAGCCCCTCGTAGACCTTGGCGCCGACCAGGTCCTGGCTGCTGCTCCGGTAAACACCGCCAATCAGCTCGATCTGGGCATTTGGGCTATCTGCCAGCTCTTGCAGCGCCGCAACCGAGAACGTGATCACCATGCACCTCTTTTCGCGCAGGTGACGGGCCACCTGCAGGGTTGTGGTTCCCGAATCCAGCACTAACGACGATCCCTCCGTCACCAAGGTGGCAGCGGTCTTCCCGATCGCTTCCTTTGCTTTGGCCATGCGCTGAATCCGCTCGAGAAACGGTTTCTCCGCCAGGAAGTTCTTGGCGATCTGCGCACCTCGCGGCACTAAAAGAACCTGCCCGGTGGCCGCCAGTATCCGCAGGTCCCGCCGGATCGTCATTTCGGAAACCTTGAAATGATTGGCCATTCCCTCGAATGTGGCGGACGAGTGTTCCTTTAAGTATTCAAATAGGTTTCCGATTCGGGACCGGTGCTTAAGATGTGAAATTATCACAGGAATAATGTAACTCCGAACAAACTCAATCTCGCGCTGCCGTCTTGTCACACTTTCATCTTGACAGGCGGAGGAGATCATGCAAGTGTATCCAATGTACCCAACTATCAGCAATTGTGAAAAATTAACCTAATTGAGATGAACCGGGAAGACAGGTTTTGATTCCCTGTCTCTGGAAGGGTCAACGTTTTGCTTTCAGGAGGGTGTTATGCAAGTCGACAGGAAAGAGGATCATAAAGGCCGTTTCTTTGGTGTTTTGTTTTTCGGTCTTGTTTTGTGCACCCTGGTCATCCAGGCGCAGATCAATACTGGCAGGATCTCCGGCCTCATTGCGGACTCGAGCGGCAGCTCGGTTCCGGGCGCGGCTGTCCGCGCGGTTAACCAGGCCAGCGGAGTCGTTACCACTGCAGAATCCGGGGGGACAGGGGAGTACTTATTGAACTTCCTTGTACCCGGCGATTATCGGGTGGAGGTCGAGAAGGAGGGTTTCCAGAAGTCTGTCCAGACGGGAGTGAAGGTCAACGCCGGAGGAGTGGCCCGCCTGGACTTCAGCCTCCAGGTGGGTGAATTGAAACAGGTCATCGAGGTGGAGAGCCAGCAGCTCACTGTCGCCACCGAAAGTTCTGAATTGAGCCAGACTTTTACCAAAACGGATCTGGACAAGCTTCCCAATATTGACCGAAACCCTTTGTTCCAGATGAATCTCATGCCGGGAGCCAACAACGATGCCGGCAGCGGTAACTATGGCGCCAATGGAGGAGAGAATGGCTCGGCGATCGGGCAGACTCGGAACCAGCTTGCTTCACTGGGAGGCGTCGATGCCAATGCCAACAGTGTTCTCATCGAGGGTATTTTCAATCGCGAGCCCCAGAATGCCTATGTCGGATTGGCACCACCGATCGAGGGCATTCAGGAAGTTCAAATTTACACAGGAAAATACAACGCGGAGTTCGGCTTTTCAGGAAGTGCCGTAGTCAACGTCGTCACTAAATCCGGCACTAACGATTATCACGGCGCGGTATTCGAATATTTGCGGAATAACGCCACGGACGCCCGCAACTTCTTCGCCGAGGCAGGGACCCCCTTTCAACGCAATCAATTTGGGGCCGCCCTGGGTGGACCGATCAAGAAGAACAAACTGTTCTTCTTTGCCGATTACCAGGGAACTTATTTTCGGACTAAAAGCCCCGGTTTTGCCACAGCACCCACCGACAAAATGTACCAGGGCGATTTTTCCGAACTGTACGATCCAAGCCAGGGAAAAGACAATGCCGGCAACACGTACGGACAGCTCTACGATCCGTTCACCCGGAAATTTGATGCGCAGGGAAATATCATCGCGGCTACCCCCTTTCCCAACAATATCATCCCGAAGAATCGTTGGGATCCTGTGGCCCAGAAAATGAACGACGCGTTCCTGTGGGGCAAGGCCAATCGCCCGGGGCTCGACAACAACCTCTACTACCTCTATCGCAATGCCCAGACCGCGCATCAGGCGGATGGGCGCCTCGATTATGTCCGGACTGAAGGCGACCGTTACTTCTTCCGCTACTCGGTCTTAAACTCCGTCAATGACAACTCCACCGACATCAACGAGTTCAATCAGAACGGCACGGCGGATGCGGACACCTTCAATCAAAATATGCAGGTCACCAGCCAGCATTCTTTCAGCGCCAACAAGATGAACGAACTCCGGATCGGTTACAACCGGACCCGCGTCAACACAAGCAACAAGTCGATGTTGAAGGACTGGAACAACTCATTCGGACTGCCGAACGGCAACCTCGGTGATCCTATCACGCGGGGAGTGGCAGAGTTTGATTTGGCTGGCGTGGGAGGAGCAGGAGTAGGACAGCCAGACTGGGTGGCTTTTATCATCTCGAATACCATATCGATCACCGACAACTACACCTTGATCCGGAACCGCCACAACATGAAATTCGGAGCGGTGTTCAACCATGTGCACGATACGTCGGCAGACACCATTGGCGGAGATGATCCCCGGGGCCGGTTGAGTTTTGACGCTGCGATGATGTCCTACGACGGCGTTACCGCACCCAGGGCCTATCCAAGTTTCCTTTTGGGCACGATGACTGAGAGCGCCAGGGCGCGATTTGTCGGTGGCTGGCCTTACCAGACATACTGGCAAAACGCCTGGTACGCACAGGATGACTTCAAGGTGACACCGACGCTGACGTTGAATCTGGGCTTCCGCTATGAGCTCAGCACGCGGCCCATCGAGCGCTTCAACCGTCAGGCTAACTGGGATACGCGCACCAACGAACTGGTCGTCGCGACAGGCGACAACCGCAGCCCGGCCTTGCAGTTGGATAAGACGGACGCCGGCCCGCGGGTCGGCTTCGCCTGGTCCCCGGACAAGGGTAAAACCAGCCTCCGTGGCGGTTACGGCATTTCGTACTGGCAAGCTTACTGGAGTGGCCCCCTCACGATTCTCGGGTTGACATATCCTACCTATGCCAAACAGGCTCTGACAACGAGCAACCTCCTGCCGAATCTGCTCCTGAGCCGGGACGGCCTGCCCCTGGCCAATGCAACTTATGATGCCTCCGGAAAGCTGGTGATACCAGACAACGCCGTGATTCGAGGCACTGACTACAACTGGCAGAACCAGCGGGTGGACCAGACTTCCTTCAATCTGGAACGCGAAATACGCCCGGGGATGATTATCGACGTCGGTTACCTGGGAGTCCGAGGGCGACACAATAATCATGGCCGCAACCTTAATCAGGCTCCCCCTCAGCCGGCCGGGGTCGACTACAACCTTTACCGCCCACTGCGTGACAAATATCCGCAGCTCGGAGATATTCCAGCTCAGTTCTCCGAAGCGGATAGCTGGTATGACGCGCTGACCGCCCGCTTCAATGCCAGGGTCACCAAGTACCTGAATATCTACGCAACCTACGCCCACGGGCGCAATTTCAGCAATGGAAACAATATCAACCCGGCTGACATTAACCAATACCGCGGGTCCACCCAACAGGATATCCACCACATCTTCAACACGCAATTCACCTTTGAATTGCCGATTGGCCGTGGTAAGGCGGTCGGCGCTGGCATGAGCCGTGCACTGGATGCGGTAGTGGGCGGCTGGCAATACTCGGGCTTCCTGCACTTAAGGAGCGGTGTCCGGTTTGACGTGTACTCCGGGGTGAGCCTGCTTAACAACGGGCAGGGCAACCGGCCGGATCGGATAGGGAATGGCAACCTCCCGAGCGGTGAACGGACCATCGTCCGGTGGTTTGACACGTCGGCCTTCGCCGATCATCTGGAACCCATGACTTATGGCAATGCCGGGATCAATCCGCTTATTGGACCCGGTCAGGAGCAACTTGA
>JBGPHY010000564.1:0-4362 GCA_041484625.1 Terriglobia bacterium
CCTTATTCTCCCGGCCTTCCAGTCGCCCTCCGGGCTCCTTCCAAGCCGGGAGAATAACAGAAAGCAATATTGCACAACTGTAAGGGTTGCATATAACCCCGTTGGGGTTGGGTAAATCATTGGGTTGGATTGGTTCCGAGGGTAGGCGCGAATCGCGCCAACCCTCGGCTGAGGAATGGATCCGCTTTGCGGTTCCTGGCTGCCCGCCAGTTTTGATTGCGCCCAAATCCGGCAGCAGTCGGGGCTGGCGTCAGGTCAAGGAAAAGGATTGACGCTCTTCCGCCTTTTCGTCAGAGTGTAAGGCTTGGTGAGGGCTCCTATGAAAATGGCCGCAGTTTGGAGTTCCGGCTTTAGCCGGCACCGCCTGAAGGCGGAACTCCGGATTGACGTCCCACGTGATTCTCATCGCGTGCGAGAGGGAGTGTTTTGAAACTCTCTAAATCTCCACCGCTACTTCCGGTTGCAGAAGTTAGCTCGAAGACCGTCCAAGGCGCCTCCCTCATGGTGCTCAGGACCCTGGTGCTTTACCCTGTTGGCTTTGCCGGAGAGGTCTGCCTGGCGCGCCTGCTGTCCCCGCAGGATTTCGGCATTTATGCGATCGCCAGTTTCGTGACGGTCACCCTGGCCGGAGTCATGGAAGTGGGCCTGGCAGCTTCCCTCATTCAGCGCCCGGAAGAGCCGGACCCCAGGGAATACCAGACACTCTTCACTTTTCAGATCGCCCTCGTTTCCGCCCTGGTATTGCTGGTTTTCCTTTCGGCACCCCTTTGGTTCCCCCTTTTGAACTTCGATCTCAATATCCGCTGGACACTGCTTACGTTACTGCTGTGCCCCTGGATCAGTTCACTCGGTACCATCTCCAGCGTTAAACTGGAGCGGAAACTGAGTTATCCGATTTTTGCCAAAATCGATGTTTTGCGGGGCTTCACCTACGTGGGAGTTTCCGTGGGGTTGGCCTATCTGGGCGCACGCTGGTGGAGTTTCGTGGCGGCCATCATTGCCAGTACAGTGGTGAAAACCTGGGTGACCTTCCGCGCAGAGCCTTGGCCGGTCGGCTTCCGCTTGAACCCGGCCGGGATGGGGAGAACTCTAAGATTCGGAGTTCTTTTCCAACTCGCTACGCTGACTTCGCTTTTTAGGGACCAAATCGCGGTTTTGCTGGGAGGTCCGCTGTTTGGGCTCCAATCCGTGGGCTATTTGAACTGGGCCAAGAACACCACTTACTACACCAGCCAAATCTTCACCCAGGTGGTCTCCCGCGTTGCCTTTCCATCTATCTCACGTATCCAGCAGGACCCCGAGGCCGTCGGGCAGATGACCCAGTCGATATTCAAGTACGTCAACCTGTTTACCCTTCCCGCGATCCTTATTTTCGCGGCGTTGATCCCCGAGTTTGTCACTACGGTATTCACGGAGAAATGGCGTCCCGCAATCCCGGCGTTTTATTTCATGTCTCTTCGCATGGTGGGCTCCAACGTCACCACGCTGTACATCAGTGTGCTGAACGCCTTGGGGGAAGTCAGGACTTCGCTCCGCATCCTGGTCTGGTGGACGGTAGGGGACTGGATACTGGCCATCTTCCTTTGCTTCCGATTCGGGTTCTCTGGAATTGCGCTGGCCTACGGATTGAGCGTCCTGCCCATCTCTTGCTGGCTGATGTGGGAACTGGGGCGTCATGCTCGGGTTGATTTGAAGTCGAGCTTGCTGGTACCCTTGCTGTTGAGCTTGGCCGTCAGCCTCCCGATCCAGTTCTTCAAGTCCTGCCTGCCGGTGACGGTGATGTCTGCCTTTGGCTTGGCTGGCGCCGGTCTGCTGGCTTATTTCCTTCTGTTGATTTCCCTGCAAGGCAAGACGCTCTTTGCCGAGGGGAAGTTCTTCCTGCAGGCCGTGTTGAAACGACCATGAACCGAACCTACCCTCAACTACCCGTGTGTGCTGTCGGTGCCATCCTTTTCCGGGAGCACAAGGTGCTTTTGGTCCAACGCGGGAAACCGCCGGCTTACGGTAAGTGGTCTATTCCCGGGGGAGTGGTGAAGCTGGGTGAGACCTTAGAAGCAGCAGTGATCCGTGAAGTCCGTGAGGAAACTAACCTGCTCGTGCATCCTGCGCGGCTCGGGAAGGTCGTTGAACGGATCTTCCGGGATGACGATTCCAGTATCCAGTACCACTACGTCATCCTGGATTATGTGTGTGAACTGGTGGAGGGGAACCCGGTGGCGGCTTCCGATGCACAGGCCGTTCAATTCGCGGACATCGACTCCCTGGACCAGCTGGATATGACCGAGGGAACCACTGAGGTGATCCGGGAAGCTTACAGGGAACTTGGATCTTAAATCCTTGCCTGCACACTTGGCGCTCTAATCCTATCCCCAGTCTCTGTCTCCTATCCCCTGTCTCCAGCCCCCTCGCCTTCCGACACCAGTCCGCGGTAGGTCTCCCACACTGTCTGAGCTGCTTTCCTCCAGGAATACAGACGAACCTGTTGGTGACCCTTCGCAATCAGCTCAGAGCGCAACTGCGAATCGGACAGCAGGTGCTTCAGGCCTTTGCTGATTTCAAAGACATTCTCCGGATTCACCAGCAGGGCCGCCTCGCCCAAGATTTCGGGCAAGGAGGAGACGTTTGAGGTGATCACCGGTGTGCCATTGGCCATGGCTTCCAGTGGAGGAAGCCCAAATCCCTCGTGCAGGGAGGGGAAAACAAAGATCTGGGCGGATTTATAGAACATCCGCAGGGTTTCGTAAGGGACAAAGCCCAGGAAGCGCACATCGTGCTGAACTCCACTGCGATTGACCGTGCGGCGCAGGAACTGGTGCTTGGAAAGCTCATCTCCAATGATCATCAACTTCAACCGCTGCCATTTTTCATCGTCTTTGAGTTCTGTCTTCAACACGGAAAACGCCTCGATGAGCCGGGCCACGTTCTTGTGGGGGCGGATGTTCCCGGCGTACAGCAGGAAGGGATCCTGGATCTGGTATCGTTCCAGAACTCGCCTTTGTTCTTCCGGGTTGTCTGGGGCGACAGCCCTGTCATCAATGCCGTTGTAGACGACGGTGATCTTCTCCTGAGGGACGTTAAAGAGGCGCATCAGGTCCCGCTGGGTGGCTCCGGATACGGCGAAAATCCGGCTGCAATTTCGAATGGCGCGCTTGGTCTGGTGCAGTCCCTTGTCGTAGGCGGCCTTGGAGGCTGCGTAGTTCGGATACAGGATGTGAACACAATCGTGCACGGTGATCACTGACCTGCAGCGCAAGAAACGGGGTTCATGGTAATGCGGCGTGTGAAGCAATCGCGCCTGGTGTTTCTTCAACAGGCGAGGGAGAACCAGGTCATTCCAGAGGAAATTGTCGCGAGTGGGATCCACCAGGAACCGCACATTGCCGGGAAGTTGGCCGAGTTCATCGCGCTCGTGCTCGTGGCTGATCAGCAGGAATTCTTCCTCAGGCGCCAAGGCCACCAGATTCTGGACGAGGTTGCGGATATACGTTCCAATCCCGAAATCATTCAGCTTACGGACGTCGAAAGCAATTCTCATGAAACCCTACTCAGGAGGTGTTTCTCCATCCCCCGCGGCGTCATCCGGCGTGTCGACTCTCTCCCCCGTGGGTCTCTCCGGCTCCGGGAGTCCCGAGAACTCTTCCGGCGAGACCCCGTTCAGAACGCGCTGCATGAAACCGATCCACACCGGTAAGGCTGCCCGGGCACCCGTCTCTCCTTTGCCCAGGCTCTTTTTCTGGTCGTAGCCGATCCAGACCCCGCAGGTGAGATGGGGAGTGAAACCGACAAACCATGCATCGGTAAAATCATTGGTGGTTCCGGTCTTTCCACCCAGGGGGCGGTTGAGGATCTTGGCCTGCTTGGCAGTCCCGAAATCCACCACCCCGCGCAACAGTTGCACCATGGTTCGGGCTGTCTGCTGCGAAATGACCTCTCGCACCTCCACCTGATTGTCCTCGCGGACTTCTCCATTATAATCAGAAACCGTTCGAATATATCGGGGCAGGATTCGTACCCCGTCGTTGGGGAAGACAGTATACGCCGAAGTCATCTCCAGAAGACTAATTTCCGCTGAACCCAACGCCAGAGGAAGATAGGGGGCAAGATTGGGACTGGTCACCCCGAACCGCTTCACGTATTCGATACCCTTTTCTACTCCGAAACGGCTGAGTAACTTCACCGCCGGGACGTTGCGGGATTGGGCTAAAGCCCGTTTTAAGGTGATGGTGCCTTCGAATTTGTGGTCGTAATTTTGAGGAGTCCAGGGACCCTGGCTGCTGGGATAGCTGACCGGGGTGTCGGCAATCGTGTCGTTCGGGGACATCCCCTGATCCATAGCCATGGTGTACACAAAGGGCTTGAAGG
>JBGPHY010000565.1:0-4360 GCA_041484625.1 Terriglobia bacterium
CTGTATTCTCCGTCGGCGCACCAGAAGACATCGTAAGCTAGACCGCCAAGCCTCCTGCGGAAATCCGGGAAGGCTAACGGACCGATGGTCTGACCCAATGTCCTGACAGTCAAATGTAGGTCACTGACAACGACCAACATATAGTGATCTCCCACTCTCTTGGTATCCTTGGGTATTCAGCCGCCGGCTAAAAACCCATCTTGTAGAACAGCCAACTGAGTCAATGGAGAGATCGACTTTCTGATCTTTTTCTGGGACCCGCTTGAACCCCAGCCCTATGATCCCGATGTCAAAGCGCTGCTGCGAGTAGCGGTGGTGTGGAATATTCCTATTGCCTGCAATCGCGCAACAGCCGATTTCATGATCTCCTCTCGGTTGATGGACGGTCAGTATGATCGTCTTGTGCCCGATTATGATGAGTATCGAAGCCGGAGGATACCGGGGGGCGAATGAGCAGCGGTGCCGCCCTTCGGCCAGGCGAAGGGACAAGTAGCGAGCTAACCGATCACATCCTCCCCGACAGCAAGGGCCGGCATTGCCGGTGATCCCTTTGATTTTCCGGACAACCCCCAATCTCCAACCCCCAAGACAAAGAGTTGTTGATGCCAGCAGAGTTCTGTTCCAGAATGTGCTGAGGAGTGGACGATGGCCAAGCTGTATGTCCGAGAGTCGCTTCTCCAGGAGCGTGAGGGGAACAAGATCCGCTGCAATGTCTGCGAGCGGCGCTGTCTCCTTGTCGAGGGCGCTTTCGGCTGGTGCCGGACGCGCGAAAATCGTGGCGGCAGACTGGTAACCCTGATTTACGGCTGCATGTCCTCCCTGTTAGCCAATCCGATTGAGAAAAAACCCTTTTACCATTTTCATCCGGGGAGTTCTGCTCTGACGGCGGGCAGCTGGTCATGCAACTTCGGCTGTCCCTGGTGCCAGAACTGGGGAATCAGCAAGGCATCGCCGCCAGCCGAGGGTAATTACGTTTCCCCTGAAGGATTCATGCGACTCGTCGAAGGGTGCGGCTGCCAGGGAACGTCCAAATCGTTCAACGAGCCAACCCTCTGCCTGGAGTGGTCACTCGACGTGTTCCGTCTGGCCAGAAGACGCGGGTTCTATAACACGTTTGTGACCAACGGCTACATGACGCCGGAGGCCTTGTCGCTCCTGATCGAAGCCGGGCTAGATGCCATGAACGTGGACGTGAAAGGCGACGACCCTTCTCATTCCTACGGTCAACGATTCCGATGTGACCCTGCGCGAGATTGCAGAGCGGGTAGTGGCAGAGTTAGGGCCTGAGGCGCCTTGGCACGTCACCGGCTACAGCCCAGCGTACCAGTTCAAGGTGCCGCCGACGCCGGTCGAGGCATTGGAGCGTGCCTGGCAAATCGGCAAAGATGCGGGATTGAAGTTCGTCTATGTCGGTAACGTGCCTTATCACAGATACAACAATACCTATTGTCCCGCCTGTGACACGTTATTGATTCGGCGTTTCGGGTTCGAGGTAGCGCGGAACGCGTTGCGCGATGGATGTTGTCCTCAATGTGCCCGGTCGGTGGCTGGCGTGTGGGGAAGCAAGGCCCCAGGGAACAGCTGTTCGTTTCGGGCGCAAGCGATTTGAAGCAGGCTCTGAAGGTGTTGAGGCGATTTGTTTGGGTGCCGACTGCCGGAGAAGACCATCGGCCATCAGAGATTCCGGGATGAGTTCGACCCTCAAGCAAGAAGGAGTCACTCATGCAATTCGAACATTTTTCTTTCGGTTCGATTCGGATCGATGGCGTCACCTATGAGCACGACGTTCTTATCGACCGCGGGAAGGTACGCAAGCGCAAGAAAAAGACCTCCAAGAAATTTCAGGAGGCGTTCGGGCATACGCCACTCTCGATTGAGGAGGACATTCCCTGGAAGTGCCGTCGGTTGGTGATCGGCACAGGCGCGTATGGCGCGTTGCCAGTGATGGAGGAAGTAAAGCTTATTGCTGCCCAACGCAAAATCGAATTACTCGTCTTTAAGACAGACCAGGCTATCGAGGCACTCAAGCGCAACCCCGAGGGGGCCAACGCTGTCCTGCACGTGACCTGCTGAGAGATTTCTTTCGTACAACCTGCGCAATCCTTGAAAGCGGCGGTATTTCCCTCTGCCAATCTCTGAGGCAGCTTGATCCCGTATGGTCAAAAAACTCGAACAGATTGAGATACCTTAGCTTATAGATCCGCCTTCTGTGATCCAGTACATTTGGCCCGCCCGAGTTAAGGCTACGTTACATGACGTTACATCGGAACGAGCTTAGCTCTGAACGACCTCGGAGAATTTTTGTGCAGCACAGGATGCTGAGCCCGTCTTCATTCTGGGCAGACCGTACCTGGAGATTGTCAATGCGGCGAAGGAACTGGATGTTGATTTGGTCATTCTGGCTACCCATGGTCGCAAGGGGCTCAGCCACCTGGTTTTCGGCTCCACATCCGAGAAGGTCGTCCGTTTGTCACCCTGTCCCATTTTGACAGTAAAACATCCCGAACATGAGTTCGTGACCTGATGTCTCGTGTGATGTAGCTGTCGGAAAACTTGATGCGCAGAGAGAGCAACAAATCAACCCTCGGCCTTGAAGAATTTCGCGCCTTAACCCGAAGGAATTGAACCTCGGTTCCTTGGCTGACCTATCCAACTCGCTGAAGAGTGTTTTGCTGTGAGATAATAAAAGCAGAAAAAAGAGACCCAGATGGACAAGTACGAATTCACGTGGGCGATCCGGCCACCGCCATCGCGCCGGAGGCGGGGGAGGCAGACGATCAATGGTTTCGAAGTTGAAATCACGTTTAGCCGGATTGACGTTCGTACCGGCTTCACCGACTTGCCAGAAGATCAACTGCGCAAGATTGCGGAGGAGATCGCTGCAAATCTTGTTCGGGCCGTGAGTTTCCACGAACGCAAGCACCTGACAGCGGTTTTCCGGCGCGTCACCTGTACGTCATTAACCTCTGAACCCACTGAAATCCCCGCGAGTGAAGATAGCCAGATCAAATCAACCGGAGAGGATGAGGCACAGCGGAGAGACCGCAAAGCAAAAGGGAAAAGCATTGACCGGGCAGGCGAGGCCGAGTTGACTGAAATCTTCGATCTTGCGCAGGGCGCGCGTCGGAACCATTCACTTCGACAGATACTCGACCGTATGGGAGAATTTTGCGGCGATCTTTCAAGGAAGTTCGCCCCGCTCTACGAGATTCTGCAAAGGGTCGAAGTGCAGTTCGGGGGCCGGAAAAGAACCGCCCATGCTCTGCAAATCCCTTTCGCTGAACTCAGTCGAGCCGCCGGAATCATGAACGACCCTGCCATCTCCACGAGCTGTCATCCAAGGAAAAATGCTGCGGGCCTGCGGGCAGCAAAGGAAGAAGAGCTCAGCCATTGCCTCGATGTGGCGGAAACCGTGGTCCGTAAGTATGCCGCAAGGGTTCTGCATAAGCAGCCATGGCGGCCGCGACCCCGGGCTATCGGCAATGGGGAGGGGCCCAACGCTCCCAGTAAGTAACGATTCGCCGGTCAATCCTGGACACTGAAAACGGCTGTTCCCTATGGCGCCCCGGTTGGCCAATTCTTGTCCTTTGATATTGCCCCACAGGGTCTCCACCGGGTTCAAGTCCGGCGCGTAGCCCGGCAGCCGTTCCACGGCCAGCCAACCCCGCTGACGGCGTAAATAGTCCATCGTGACCCGGCTCTTGTGCGCCGGCAAGCCATCCCCAACGAGGGTGGCTTTTTGGCCGCGCAGTTCGCGTTTGAGGTCTTCGAGAAAGGCCATCCGACTAACGGAATCGTAGTTTCCGTTCCGGGTCTGAAAAAATAGACGGTTGCGGCATCCATCCCAGCGATAGCCGAGGGCCGCGCAGAGTGACAGCTTCTTCCAGTTGAAGGCGTGGATCAGAACGGGTGTTTCGCCTTGGGGCGCCCAGGTGCGACGGACCGAGGGCCGTTGCGAGACACCGCTCTCGTCTTGAAAGACGATCCAGGCTTTCCGGCGGCGAGCGTTTTTTTTACTGCCGGCCATCTCTCCTTCAGCCAGAACTGCACCTTTTCCGGGTCGCGCTCCCGCGCTTGCTTGGCTGGCCGTTCGAGCGTCCAGTCGATGGCTCCCAGAATCCTCCACACATGGCCCGGGTGATAGCGCACTCCAGTCACGCGTTCCATCACGGACGCTACCCGTGGCAATGTCCACAGATCCGTACCAAAGCCATGCGACCGGGCCCCCTGCCGCAATGCCTTCTCCACCTGCCGCAGTTGTCCCCTATCCAGCTTCGGCTTGCGGCCCGCACGGCCAGCGCCGCGCAGAGCTGAGGAGCCACCCCGCCGCCATTCCACATACCAGCGGCTCACACTCTGA
>JBGPHY010000566.1:0-4356 GCA_041484625.1 Terriglobia bacterium
AGTCCACCGCAATCCCCATGCGGTTACCTTCGTAAGCAAACACAAACTTGGCAGGAGGATACTGCCTCTGGTAGGTCCGAATCGGCCAATCCTTGTCGTACAGGTTGAACTGGGGAGATACCGCCACCAAGTCCATGTTCGCATCAAAATAGGACTGGATGGTTCCCACATCCCTCCAGTACTGGGCTTCTTTCTTGTTTTCGTCCACAAATTGATAGGCGTAAACCTGGCAGCTTTGAATGAGTTGGGGAATGACGTCTTTCCCGAAATCATGAGAGGACTCCGGATTCTGGGCGTCACTTTCCAGCAGGGGAGGGAGAACTTTGGCGTCGAAAAAGTAGATCCCCATCGAGACGCTTGCGAGAGCCGGATTCGTGCGGCTTGGTTCGGGATTGGCAGGTTTCTCCTGAAAGCCCGTGATGCGTCCTGAATCATTCACCTGAACCACACCAAACCGGTGAGCCTCGGACAAGGGGATGTCGATGGTGCTGATGGTCACATCCGCCCCGGAATCCTTGTGCTGCTGAAACATCCGGGAATAGTCCATCTTGTAGATGTGGTCTCCCGGAAGTATGAGCACATATTTAATATTCTCTACAGAATTGATCGAATAAAGATTCTGTCTGACTGCGTCGGCGGTACCGAGATACCAGTTCTCTCCCGTCCTTTTTTGAGGGGGAATCACTTCAATGAATTCATCCAGGGTATGAGCGAGAATGTTGTACCAGCCGTGTCGGATGTGGCGATTTAGCGATAGAGCCTTGTACTGGGTAAACACCATGATTTTCCGCAACCCTGAATTAATTAAGTTGCTCAGGGTTACATCGATGATGCGGTAAATCCCGCCGAATGTGACCGCAGGCTTGGCCCGGTTGCGGGTCAGAGGATAGAGCCGCTCACCAGCTCCCCCGGCCAACAGCACTGCCAGAGTCTGTTTGATGCTCATCGTCAAGCCCCTGATTTGATGCCAGTGCCATGCGTTAACCGAAGATTTATGATGCCTGAATTCCCAAAGAGTTTTCTGATAAGCTGTGAATATGGTAGAACTTCCCGACTCAAGGAATGTTATTCTAGCACAATCTACCGCTCTCGGACTCCGGGATTCTGTATTGCAAGGGCAGGGGAGATGCCCTTTTTTCTCGAATGCCTTAATGGCTCTAAAACACTGTTGGAAAATACCTTTCGGCGTAGTCTGGCATCTGATTCCGCTTGACAAGCTTGTGGAAATCCACTAAGGTCGCGCAGTTGTAGGATTGACTAATTTTCTTTATAGGGGGGTGTGAATTGAGTGGCTGAGGTTAAGCTTCAGGAGGGAGAGTCTTTAGAGAACGCTCTTCGCCGCTTTAAGAGAAAGGTCCAGACTGAAGACATCATTAAGGAAGTCAAGAAGCATTCGTTCTATTTGAAGCCCGGAGAGAAGAAGCGAGTCAAGCAGGCTTTGGCTCGGAAGCGCAACCGGAAGAAAATCCGCAGGGATTACGATTAAGCGTCGGATCCTGAATGGATAGGATCCTGCAAGCCCTGAGAGTTTTCCTGGAATGAGGTTTTCAGCGACTACCGAGGTGATTCATCGATTGGAGTGCTCCATGGAATACGAGGACAGAACCCTTTTTTGCGTGGACTGCGGGGCTGAGTTTGTTTTTTCTGCTGGTGAGCAGCTTTTCTTTGCGACCAAGAATTTCCGCAACGAACCGAAACGGTGCAAGGACTGCAAGTCAAAAAGGAACCAAGCGCTCAACACCTCACGAACGAGAGTGGAGACAGCCACGACCTGTGCGCAGTGTGGCAAAACGACCACTGTTCCTTTCAAGCCCACCCAGGGAAGGCCCGTCTATTGCCGCGAGTGTTTCCTGCAGCAGCGTCAGGTTTCAACCGCCACTGCCTAAGGATCCCACACCGAGACCCTGAAAAGAAGATCAACGGCCCCGTTGGGGGCCGTTTTCATTTTAGACGCTGGATTGTAGGGCGGTGATCACGGCAGCACTGACGATATCCGCCGGCTTGCAGCCCCGCGACAAGTCGTTGGCCGGCCGGTTGAGTCCCTGGAGAATGGGTCCAATGGCCTCGGCGCCGGCCAATCGTTCCGTAAGCTTGTAAGCGATGTTCCCCGCCTGGAGGTCAGGGAAGATAAGCGTATTGGCTTTCCCAGCCACAACGCTCCCGGGGGCTTTGCTGTTTCCGATGGATTCAATCAGTGCGGCATCAGCCTGCAGTTCGCCATCCACCAGCAAATCCGGTCGTCGTTCCCGGACGATCCGGGTCGCTTCGATTACTTTGTCGACCAGCGGATGCTGTGCGCTTCCTTTCGTGGAAAACGAAAGCATAGCCACCTTCGGCACTGTGTCCAATAGGACAGCAGTATTTTCTGCAGTGGCTATGGCAATATCAGCCAGTTGTGCTGCGTCCGGATTTGGAACGACACCCCCATCAGCAAACAGCAAGACCCCATCGACACCAAAAGCAGGCGTCTTGAGCACCATTAGGAAAAAGCTGGATACCACTGAGAAGCCGGGCTTCAGCCCGATGCAGCGCAAAGCGGCCTGCACGGTTTCGGTCGTCGTGTTGGTGGCTCCGGCCACTGAGCCATCGACCTCGCCGTTGCGAACCATCATGGCTCCAAAGTAAAGCGGATTCTGCACCTGCCTGAAGGCCTCTTCCAGGCTGACCCCCTTTCCCTTCATCTTCTCGTAGTACTGGCCGGCGTATTCTCCCAGGCGATCAGACGTCGAAGGGTTGATGACGGAAACCCCCTCCAGATTCAGCCCGAGTCCATTGGCTCTCTTCAAAATCGAATCCGGCTCCCCCAAGATCCGGGGTCTGACAATTCCCTCGTTCTGCAGGATCTCGGCAGCAAGCAAAGTACGGTCATCAAAACCCTCCGGGAAGACAATTTGCCTGTTGAGTCGTTTGGCTTTGACTTTGAGCTTTTCTAAAATTGACAAAATTGCAGCTCCTTAAGAAGAATTTCCCATTAATTCCGGCAAGATAGCATAGATAGTTTTGCATACTTTTCAAGAGGAAAATGCGAGGGAAGGAACGGGTCAATTAAAGGGGGAAACCGGCCCCCTCAGGAGCCAGATGTTTGTAGAGAAGGAGTCCGTCATTCAGTCTCTGCCGTCCGAGCGGCGCGGAATGTGTCAAGTCAATTGCAGTGCGCTAGCCTGACCCGGCTTCCGCGCCGCTCAGACGGCGGGTTTCTTGCCAGGTCTCCTTGTTCTATAGACATTAGGCTCCTGACGGAGCCCACAGCAATGACTTACCGATGACAAAGGGAAATGTTGTCCTCGATAGGCAGAGGGGAGCGCTGCCTTACCGCGCGGCTTTTCTCTTGATGTCGATGGCCAGACGTTTGATCTTCGAGTTCAGGGTGGAAAGAGGAACGCCAAACCGGTCGGCGGCTTCAGTCTGGCTCCAGTTCACGTTCTCCAGCATCTGTGTAATCACCTTGCGCTCAAAGCGATCCATAATCTCAAATAGGGACTGCCCGTTGAAAATCGCGATTTCTTCCACCTTGAATCGAGAGGGCGGCGAGAGGAGATTCTCTCGGAAGACCTCCCGAGTCAACTCCGGCGAATTGGACAAGACTACGGCCCGCTCAATCTCGTTCTCCAGTTCGCGGACGTTTCCGGGCCAGTTGTAATCCATAAGCACCTTGAGCGCTTCCGCCGGGATGCGGAGAGTCGTTTTGTTGTTCTCGTCGCAGTATTTCTTCATGAAGTGCTGAGCCAGCAAAGGAATGTCTTCCTTGCGTTCCCGCAAGGGAGGCAACTGAACGCTGATCACATTGAGGCGATAGTAAAGATCGTCCCGGAACTTCCCTTCTTCGACAAGTTTTTTCAGGTCCACGTTGGTTGCCGCGATGATTCGCACATCCACCTTGATGGTGTCGACCCCGCCCAGCCTCATGAATTCTCTCTCTTGGATCACCCGAAGAAGCTTGGCCTGCGTCTCCAGGCTGATGGTGCCTATCTCGTCGAAGAAAATGGAGCCTTGGTCAGCTACTTCAAAGAGCCCTTTCTTGGAGGCCACAGCGCTGGTGAATGCGCCTTTGACATGCCCGAACAGGCTGCTCTCTAACAGATCCGCCGGCAGACTGCCGCTATTGACGGGGACGAAGGCTCTGTCGGCCCGATTGCTGTGGGTGTGGATGGCCTTGGCGATCAGTTCCTTCCCCGTGCCGCTTTCTCCTTGAATGAGGACCGTGCTGCGACTCTGGGCCACCTGCGACACCAGATCAAAGACTCTCAGCATCTTCTCGCTTTTCCCCACAATGTTGGAGAACCCGTACCTCTGTTTCAAGGCCCTCTTCAGTTCACGATTTTCCAGCAGCAGCCGACGCTGGTTAATGCTGTTGCG
>JBGPHY010000567.1:0-4349 GCA_041484625.1 Terriglobia bacterium
CCCTAACGTCATTTGCTCCTCCGACCCCCGACTGCAGAATTCCCTCGCCAAAGCCTGGCTGAAGTTCTTGCCACAACCCACGTTTTCGGGGCCAAGAAACAACTACGTCGTCCCGGAGCCAATCCCTGACACCGTGTTTGCTGACTCTACTCTGATCAATATCCGCGGCGACATGTACTGGCGAGACGTGGATCATTTTTACGTCTCTGTCAATTACCGCGGTTCCACAGCTGCAACCGTTTCAGAACTTCCTCCCCAGTTGTCCAACAATGAACGATATGGGATTAACTACAGCTTCGTCAACAGGGCCAACTGGACGCACACTTTCAGCCCAACAGTGCTGAACCATTTCGCGGTGGGTTACCTCGACACCAAGTCCCAGGTGACCTGCGCCAACGACCCTTATGTCAATGATCTCCCCAAGATCCCCGGAGCGAATAGTTACGCCAACCCATCCGTATTGAATTTCGACGATTTTGAAGGCTTCGGGTGCAATAACACATCAAAGGACGCTCGTCCTGTGTGGATCGCCAACGACCTGATGACGTGGGTGAGGGGCAAGCATACTTTCAAGTTCGGAGGAGAGATTCGGAAGCACGCAAACAACACCACCACTACGGGCAATAATTCTGGCAGTCTATCTTTCTCCCGCATTGGCACCGGCTTGAACGAATTCAACAGTGGCAACGCCATTGCCAGCTTCCTTCTGGAACAAGTGGATTCCGGCAACTACGATGTTCGGACTGTACAAGCGCAATATCCCAGGTCCAGCGCTTATAACTTCCACTTTGGCGACACCTTTAAAGTCACGCCCCGCTTGAGCCTTAATCTGGGGATCCGCTGGGACATGTTTAAGCCCACTCGGGAGAAGTACGACAATCTTACCTTCTTGGACCCATCAGGAACCAACTCGGCGGCTGCCGGCCGGCCCGGCCGATTGGCCTTCGCGGGAGACAAATGGGGAGCTGCCAGCTATGGGGCAATCTATCCAGAGCAGCTTTGGAAGAAGGGGTTTGCGCCCCGCGTGGGATTTGCCTTTACCGTCGACCCGAAGACTGTCGTGCGAGCCGGTTATGGGATCTTCTATTCAGCGACCATTTACCCGGGCTGGGGTGGAGGCATTGCTCAGGACGGGTTCAACTCAAACATCTCATTTTCCAGCTCTAACAGCGGCTACACTCCCGCCTTCATTCTGAACGAAGGGTTTCCGGCTGCCTCACCCGGTCAACTGCCGCCTTTCATAGACTCCTCTTTCGCCAACGGCAAAGCCCCGACCTTCCGCCCCCTGGATGCCAACCGTCTCCCGTACTCACAACAGTGGAACTTGACGGTTGAGCGGCAGATTACCACGGACCTGGTCGTTAATGCAGCGTACGTGGCTAACAAGGGAACCCGGTTGCCCTCGCGCCTCGCCGCCATCAACGTGCTGGACACCAGGTATTTTTCTTTGAGTTCGAAGCTCTACGACGAATTCGAGGAGGGACAAACGGAGTTGAATGGCGTCCCCATCCCTTATCCTGGATGGCGAGATCAATTGACAGATTGCGCTCCTACTGTGGCGCAGGCCCTTTTGCCCTACCCTCAGTATTGCAGTCAGCTACAAGGGTTGAACGAGAACGCAGGGAACTCGACGTATCATTCCTTCCAGCTCAAGGTCGAGAAGCGCATGTCCCAAGGTTTCTACCTGCTGGGCTCCTATACCCTTTCCAAGCTATTGACCAGTTCCGAAGGAGTACAGATGGACGCCACCACCTGGACGAATGTCGCCCATGGGATCATTCCTCCTTCCGAGCGCAGTCGCAACAAGGCGCTTGCCTTGAATGATCTCCCCCAGTCCCTGGTTACATCGTTGATCTACGAGCTCCCCTTTGGATCGGGCAAGGCGCATCTGAACCGTAGAGGGGTGGCCAACAAGATCGTTGGGGGTTGGCAACTTAGCACAATTCTTCGCTTTACTTCCGGAGTGCCTATCTTTTTCCGCTCCTCCGCCTGCAACGTGCCTAGCCAGGTCTTTCCCATCGGATTTGGCCAATGCATCCCAGCTATCCTCCCCGGCCAGGATCCCTGGGCACAGGACAAGTCGAATTACGATCCATATAAGCCGTTGTTCAAGCAATCGGCCTTTGAGTCGCCAGACAGTTTTAATTTCTACCTCGGCCAGGGACCCAGAATCTCGAACCTGCGTGGCTTTGGCTACCATAACCAGGACCTCACGCTACAGAAGAACACCCGTATCAATGAACGGGTGAACGTGCAGTTCCGGGCTGAATTTTTCAACATGTGGAACTGGCATACCTTTACCAGTCCAGGAGGAGAGAGTGGGTTGGATGAAGCCTTTCAAGTTTTGGACATTGACGTCTCTGGTCCAACCTTTGGCATGTGGAATGGCCGTGTTGGCACTCCTCGGAACATCCAGTTTGGCTTGAAAGTCCAGTTCTAGACCTTTTCTTAGTGGGTTGCGCTTTGTGATTCTGTAGGGTGGGACCTCCTCGAGGGCTCACCCTCTTTTTTTGCCTGGAGGATCCGGTGGTGTTCGACGAATTTGTGGGATAGTTCCTCAGGTGCGGACCTGTGACGCTTGACATCACTGGAGCCTCGTAGAGGCGGCATCTGTATAGCTGGGAGGCCCTCCCCTCCTAAAGGCTTCGAGCCCCGGCGGGGCGACAATGCCGCTCCTGCGAACCCTTCTACGTTCTGTGGTCTCTAGAGATTTCTCCTCTACCAGGCTCATTACCCCTCACATTTCCGGCAAACTCATCGCACACCCCGAATCCAAGCTACGCTTGCTCTTGAGGAGAAAACAAATTAATCTGGGGCTTTCCAAGGCTTGACGACATGTTTTCCAGTCCGAGAATAGTTTGATAAGCCTGAGTTCTCCCTGTTCACAATAATACCCGTTCTCATCGTCGTATTTGGTGGGACTCATATCGACGCCGAGGGCGATCTTAAACGGAAAATCATGAGCCTTGAATCCATTAATGCCTACGACCTACCCGAACGTGTAGCCAGCTACGACGCCGACATGACGTTGATGCATCCCAACCGTTCCAAGATGGTGGAAATCGCTCTGGAGATCCTGCCCTTCGAGACTCCGGCCTCCTTTTGCGCGCTGGACCTCGGTGTTGGCACGGGCTTCTTCAGTCAGGCGGTTCTTGCCCGCTATCCGAATTGCCGGGTGCTAGTCATCGACGGGGCGCAAGCCATGGTCGATCTGGCTCGAGTACGCCTGGGAAGCCTGTCCAATCGTGTCGACTTTCAGATCGGCGACTTCCGCCAGTTGAGGCAAATCCTGAGGGGCCAAAAGGGACGGCTGGTCTTCTCTTCCTATGCGCTCCATCACCTCACTCGTGAGGAGAAGCTAGCGGTTGTCCGGCAGGCCCTGGACTTCCTTGAGCCCGGCGGCTGGTTCCTGAATGCCGATCTGGTCACTGCTCCGGATCGTTCCGTTGAAAAGCGGATTCAAGAAATCCGCGTTGGTGGTATTCTCTGCCGTTCAGCCGGCAACGATCCCAGATTCGCTGACATCGCATCCACACGCCGTTTTCTGGATGATTTGGAAGCCCGGGATCATGATCAGCCGCTCACCCTGGCCGAGGACCTGAGTGTCCTGAGGGAGGCTGGCCTGGGCAATGCCTCGGTCTTCTGGCTGGAATATCGCGAAGCAGTGACGGGGGGATACAAACCGTAGCCGTGGCGGTCAGATGCGTTGGGATAGCGTAACGCATCGGTGGAAAAGAGAATCACCTATGCGAATCGCCCTGGTTCAGATGTTCTGCAAGTGGGGAGATGCTCATTATAACCTCGCCCGAGTCTCGCATTATTGCCGGGAGGCCGTAGCCGCAGGGGCCCAACTGGCACTTTTCCCCGAACTCACTGTCACTGGGATTTACAAAGACGAAAGAGTCTGGAAATTGGCCGAGACGCTGGACGGGGCCTCGGTTCGCGTCTTACGAGACCTGGCGCGCGAGCTGGGATTGGCCATCGGCGCAGGCTTCACCGAGGAGGCTGACGGAAAACCATTTAATGCTTATTGCCTCATCGAACCCGACGGAGAGATCGCAGGAGTCTATCGCAAAAACTATATCCCCAAGCTGGAAGTCCCCTTCTGGAAAGGTCATTCAGACCGTCCCGTTTTCACCGTCCTGGGTCGGAGGACGGGAGTAGCCATCTGCTGGGACAACAAGTATCCGGAACTCCATGGGCATTACCTGAGCCAGGGAGTACAACTCATTGTCATGCCTCATGCCTGGGACTCCGACGCACTGGATGGGGAGGGACGTGTCATCGACTATTCCTCCATGGAAGAAATCGTCCAGTACCACCAGGAGACAGGCAACTACACCTGGAAA
>JBGPHY010000568.1:0-4344 GCA_041484625.1 Terriglobia bacterium
GCCTTCAGGCGGCGCCGGCTAAAGCCGGAACTCCAAACTGCGGCCATTTTCATGGAAGTGTTAGGGTAACTTATACTCCCACGTCTGGGTGCAGGTGACCAGATCCTCTACATCTTCCCAGAAACCGCCTGCTAGATAGAGCATCCCATTGACGATTCCGCCGGCCCCGCAACAGCGTCCGGCAGGCAATGGATCTACCTGACCGAATTTCTTGGTCTTCATGTCAAAGTACGTCACCAGTGGGGTTCGTTTGCCGTCGGGGGGTTTCCCGCCTGCTACATATACCTTGGTGTCCAACATGACATTGCTCGAATGTTGTGTCAGGGTCCACTTGCTTTTGATGATCCTGGGAATATCCAACTTCTTCCAGGAATTGTGGACAATGTCATATTGCAGCACTCCATCTGCCATGATCTCCTTGCTGGTTTCACCATGGAGGACGTAAATGTTGCCGTTGTAAACACCCTGGGTAATAAATCGTGCTCCTTCCGGCAGGTCTGCCATTCGCGTGTAGGTGTTCTCCTCGGGATCATATCGATAAGTGCTGAGATCGTCGGTGTCTCGGGTTAAGGTCCGCGCGCCGTAGACGTAAATAAATTCCCCAACGGCGGTTGCCGCCGCGTAACTTCGAGGCGCCGGCAAGGAGGCTATCTCCGTCCAGGCGTCTTTCTCCGGGTCATAGACAAAGGATCTGTCTGTCTGCTTGGCATCTATGCCCTTTTTGTCTCCCCCGAAGAGATAGATCTTGCCGTTGTACATAGTCACTGCCGGCCAGCCGCTCTTATCCGGCAGGGGAGCTTTCTGTGTCCAGGTGTTTGTGACTGGATCGTATACCTGGTGAGCACTAGAGGCGCCTCCAACCAGCGTCGCACCGCCCAGGATGTGGAGCTGGTTGTTCAGGACCACGCCGCCACAACCGATTTGAGGTTTAGGAATGTCAGCCAGAACCTTCCAGGCCCCCGTAGTTTCAGGATTCTGTGGGCTCGGCACCACAGAGACGGCACTCAATAGAAAAGGGCAGGTTACAAGTACAAACATCCTCCTGATGTTCAACATGATTCCTCTCTTCCAAAGAATAAGATGTTTCTGCCAATCCTTTGTTGATCTGGGGGAACGCCTGTTCTATCTCCTCGCCTGTGTAATAACAATATTCCGGTAGGCTGTCCCGCTGTGATCACCCTGCAGGTAGATCGGCCCTGGCAACTCCTCGTGGCTGTCGAGCGCTCCACCGGTAATGCCGGGGATCTCCTGGTTGTCAATGATGGTCCGACCATTCTGGATAACAGTGACCATTCGCCCGAGCAGAGTAATATCAAAGCTCTGCCATTCTCCGGGCTTGCGCGGCATTTCCGGCGATGGAGCCAAAAAGCCGTAGACCCCGCCCATGTGGTGACTCGGTGGCTCCTGCAAAGAGTCATCCTCCACCTGGACTTCGTAGCGTCCGCGCAAATAGATTCCGCTGTTGGCTCTGGGTGGGCAGTTAAACTCGATGTGCAGTTTGAAGTCTTCAAATTGCGGAACGGAAATAATGTTGGACCCTCCACCGGAACTGGCGAGCGACCCATTTGCGGCCTTCCAGCTACTGGCCCGCTTCGGGTTGTCGAACCTCCAGCCGCTCAAATCCTTGCCGTTAAAGAGCTGGACGGGTTGCTCCCATTGTGGGGTGGAGGTCCGCTTCAAAGTCGGCGCTCGTTTTCCTGTCCATTGCCAGGGTCTTCTATCCGGGCCCGTGATGGATCCTGAAAGGATTGCCCCTACGAGTTTCCCCTTGAAGACCATATCCTCCCGCAGCCCTTCCTCCTCCTTGGGAGAGACGAACTCCAACTGGCTATCCCGGATCTCGATCTTTGGCAAGGGACGGGCGTTTCCCCACCGCCCCACCATCTGGGCCTTCAGCTTCCCCTGCTCTTGGCGGATCTCCAACCAGGACGCATACTCCCGGTCGGGTGCTTTCAGAGTCAGGTCCCACCGTCCAAGAAGGGGTTGGATCGAGGTTGCAGGAACTCCGGATGCCTTCTTCACAGGGGCTGGCGTTTGAGTGATACCAATCAGGGGACAAAACAACCACCCAATCATTAACAAATTCCGCGTGGTTCCAGCTTTCATCTCAATTGATCTCCTTTCCGGCACCCCTAGAAGAACAGCTTCTCCATGTATCAATGAGGACCTGGATGTTGGACCAGGTCCTGGGGGTGTCTTCCGTAATGTTGTCAACCGGAGACAGGATGAATCCATCCGGCCCCAGCTTGCGAATTGCCTCCTCGGTGCTGAGGCGGACTTCCTCGGGTGTTCCCAGTTCGACAGTGAGTGCTGCATTCACACCGCCCCACAGACACACCTTGCCGCGCAGTTTCTCCCGCATGACCGTCAGATTGTTTTGCGCTGTGGGAGCAGGATCTACCCCGATCAGGACATCAATTCCGGATTCAATGAATAGGTCCAGCAATCGCGTGGTTGCAGCCGTCATGATGTAGCCAAACTTCACTCCGGCCTGATGCGCCATCTCCACATCCTGCTTCAACTGAGGAAAAATGAACTGACGATAAAGAGCCGGCGCCCAGAACTGGCAGGACTCGTACCATCCACGACGCACATAAAGGTCCACGCCGGCTTCAAGAATGACGGCCATGCGCTGGCGGTTCCATTTGGCAATCATCTCAAACAGTGCATGAAGAAAATCCGGTTCGTCAGCCGCCAGATACACCATCTTCTCCAATCCGCAAAGCCATCCTACCATGTCTGCTCCGACACCCCATCCGCCACAGGAAAGTAGACCGTTCTTTTGAGTAAAGTCGAGGGCCAGCCGGGCACGTTGCCGAAACGCCTCGATATCCTCTGCCTGTGGGGGGATCAAAAGATAGCCCAAAGCTTCCAGATTCTGACTGGTTCCAACCAGGTTCTGGAGGGAACGGGCGATTTGATAATCATCGACGAAGGGGATGTGATCGCCATGGGTCCAATCTTCAGTCTGTTGAACCGCCGTGTAGAGGACCCCGCCAGGTGTCTCGTATTGCTTGTGCAGCAGAGGATAGGGCTTATCCCGGGAAGTCTCTTTCCATTCCCTCATCTTCACATCGGGGTGAAAACGAATCGGAAGCCCGCGCAAATCAGGGTGATCGCGCCTTTCATGGCGCTCGGCCGGAGGGATGAATAACATAGCGTCCAATCCCATCGCCAGTTCCCGCTCCGCGACCTCATACCAATCGCGGCAACGATTCCGCATGATGCGAAAGCTCATAAAGCAACAAGGGACCCGTTCCGGACGTTGGCAGGCAATTGCACTCAACAGGACTTCGCGGGAAGAAGACCGTTCCCCCATGGGTGTCCTCCTTTTGGGACTCTGCTTCTCAACTCAAAAGCGAACCCAGCCATAGATCGACCGGTTTTTTCACCCCGGCAGGCCGGAACGGAAGACTCACCTTCTGCCCAATCCTGGCGGAGTGGTAGCCGGCAACCATCACCTCCATGACCACACGTCCGTCCTCACCCGTAGCTTGCGGCTCTTCCTTTCCCCTGACGCAGCGGGCGAAATGGCGCATCTCCTGGGGGAACCCGTAGTTGTATAGCTCATCGAAGACCGGATAGGTCCAACCCTTGGTTGTCGGGGCCTTCTCCACCGCGTAACCGAACCCGTACTCGCTGTAGGTAGGCAGGGCATTACCCATATGCAGGTCGGCGTAAGTGACGCCCCCCTCACCATAAACCTCAATTCGGTCTTCCATGCCGCCACGCCGTGCCCAGCTGTCTTCGACCAAACCGACACCACCATTTTCAAATTCCAGAATACAGATGGTATTGTCCTCGCCTTTGGTTTTGTCGGCGTGCACGTAAGTGCCCATCTGGCAGAGCACGCTCTTGATGGCAGGCCGGCCCAGGAACCAGTAACAGAAGACGACCCCATGGCAGCCCATGTCCATGAATACGCCTCCTCCGGACTGCTCCACATCCCAGAACCAATCGCTGTGCGGGCCAAAGTGCTTTTCACTCTGTTTGACCAGGTAGAGCTTTCCGAAAGCGCCCTGGTCTGCCATTTCCTTGGCCTTGACATACTTCGGTGTAAAGTAGAGTTCTTCGGCATACAGGAGGAGCACGCCCTCTTTCCGGCAGGTCTCCACCATTTCGTCAGCCTCTTCCAATGTCATGCATAAGGGTTTCTCGCAGACCACGTACTTGCCGGCCCGCGCTGCATCCAAGGTCATCGAGACGTGCAACCGGTTCGGCGATGTAATGGTCACCATTTCAATATCCATCTGCTTCAGCATTTCCCGGTAATCGTGAAAAACCCGGGGAATGCCGTACCGCTCGGCCAGTGCTTCCGGATGGCCCGACGTGGAAGATGCTACA
>JBGPHY010000569.1:0-4344 GCA_041484625.1 Terriglobia bacterium
AATGTCTTCAGTTGAGGGTTGATGATTTCCGTTGGGCTCACCTGGGCAAGTGAGAGCTGAAAAGCCAAAAACAGGATAAGTCCTGAGATGGTTACGCTGCCCCAACGGGTCCTAAGAGCAAAGGTGCTGAATAACCCTTTGACTGTTAGTTTCATGGTATCTCCAAAGGCAAACTAGCGGATATGCTCGCCCCAATAATTCCTTTCCAATCACTTCCTGGAATGAGGAACCATCAAGACGATGGCCGCACCGGAGCTTGATAAGGAGGCTGAGCGAGCGCCCGGATATAGGCGATCACTGCTTGAATGTCCTCCTGGGTCAGGGTTCTTCCCCATGCCGGCATCATCGTGGATTTGCCCATCGCGCTGCCTCCAAGTGCAATGATGTTCCGCAAAAATTCGTCGCTCAGAGAATTCAGAACGCTTCCATCATTGATTAGCGGAGGGGTGGGCGTCAGGTTGGAGCGATTGGATGGCCCCGCCGGGGTTGCATCGGCATGACACCAGACGCAGTTGCTGTAGAACATTCGCTTCCCTTGAGCCTGCTGATAATTGAGCGGAATGGTACGTGGTGGGTCGTTCCAATCTTGTTCCGCATCATAGGCCCTGAGTTGAGGCTTATCGGCCAACATTGGTTTCCGTTCCTTGCAGGCCGGAAGCAATAACGACCCAAACAAGAGGAAGACCAAAACGGAGTGCTGGACTTTCATCTTGGGCCTCCACTTGCATTGGCTGCGACCAGCTTGTTTTTAGTCGAGCTGGCTTGCTTGAACGTCAAAAGGTACGCTGTCAAAGCCTCAACTTCCTGGTCTGTAAAGGCACGACGGGGTTCTATGGTTCCGGGGACCAAGGCTTGCGGGTTCTGCAGCCAGGCCCTGATCCAGGCGGCGTTCAGCCAGTTTCCGGCATTGCTCAAGCTCGGCCCAACATACCCCCCGGTAGATCCAAGGGTGTGGCACGCCTGGCATTGGTATTTCACTTCGTAGAGCTGTTTGCCAAGAGTCACCTGCTCGGAGGTATAGGATTTGCGACCCTCTCTTTCCAATTCGACCGCTCTGTTCTGAAAGACTGTTTTCAGGTAATCGGCAGCGATGGCGGCTTCTTCCTTGTTCATATTGAATTGGGGCATCCGGAAGGTAAGAGTCGGGCGTAGTGTCTTGGGGCTGATCAAGAAATCGATCATCCACTGTCGCTGCGCCCGGCTGCCTTCAAAAGAAAGATCAGGCGCCATTGCCTCGCCGAAGCCGTTGAACCGGTGACAAACAGCGCACTGGTACCGCTCGTAAATCTTGCCAAAAGCCCCGGCAGGCCGAAACTCGGCTTGGACTCGGGGTCTCATCAGCTTTGCCAGACCCTCGGTTGATGGAGGACCTGTCATGCTCAATAAGGCGGTGGTGATGGCATCGAGGTCAGCGGAGTTGAAATAGTACTGGGGCATGCGCGCTGCCCGATTGACCGAGAGCGGGTCAACGATTTTCGTTTGGATGTAACTGATGAGATTACGAGGGATCTTCGAGTTGCCGAAGTCGAGCTGCGAAACGTTCTTGCCTCCCAGACTTGACAAATCCGGCCCAAAATCTTTTTGTGGAGTTTTGCCTTGGATGACGTGGTAGCTGGCACAACCTTTATCCTGAAACAGGCGCTTGCCTAATTGTATCTCCTCGGGCACGGGCGATTTCAGCTGGGGGACAGTGCTTAACAAATCAGAATCGGTCAAGCTGGTGGCGATGTAATGGGAGACTTCATACAGGTCTTCGTCGGACCACTGGTAACGCGGCATAGTGGCGTGTGGCAGATAGGCCTGAGGATCACGCAGCCATTTGACCAACCAGGCAGGATTCACCTTGCTGGCAACTTTGGTCAGCTCGGGTCCAATGTCTCCCCCAATCAGCTTGGTCTCGCCGGCGCGGGTGACCGCGAGGGAATGACAAGTTGTGCAAAACATCTGGCGGAACCGCGCTTCCCCTTGTTCGGCCAGGTCTGGTCGCTTCTCCCAGGCGGCCACTACCCGCGGGTCAAACCGGTAAGATTCCACCGGCCGCCCCTTCAGCGAACTCAGATAGGCTGACAAAGCTACGAGCTCCTGAACGTTGAGTCGGAATTGGGGCATCCTCGGCTGTCCAGTCAAGTAGCCATTAACGGTGGTATTGCTGTTGTTGTCTGTGACGGTCATTGGCTCTTTCAGCCATTTATAGATCCACTCGCGACTCTCCTTGCTGCCGACCTCTGTCAAGTCCGGGCCAATCATTTCGGGGCGTTGGATTCCCAGCAGGCGATGGCACCCCACACAGTTGAGCTGCTCCAACAAATGCCGACCCCGGTTCAGTTTCGGCGTCTCCGGAAGGTCTTCCCCGTGGCAAACACCGCAGGAGGCCTGGATGTAGTAAGTAGGCAACAGTGGTTGCTCCCAGGTCAGGGTGGTTTCATGGGCTTCGGACACTTCAGTGGCGGCCCCTTGCCCGCGATGGCAGAGGACGCATCCCCACTCCCTGGGCTGGTGAGGCATCAGGGGATGAGCCCGAAACGGTTGTGGGACCGAGGGATCGAGCAGACTGGACTGGGTGATTCCCTGGTGGCATGTTGTGCACCGATCCACCACCTTCATTTCGGGAATCCAAATCTGATCGATACCGGGGTGAAAGTCCGCCAGCAGCCGTTTGGTATCTGGCCGAGTCTGAGCGTATCGCACGTACTCCTTGGAATACCTTTTCCATTCCCGAAAATAGTCTTTAACCGGAGAGACGGCAAGAACTGCTACAAAGGCCACGCTTGTGATCGCAAAAGCGAGCCGGAACCTTCAGGAGACGCTACCCATTTCTTCAGCGCTCATATTATCTCCATGGCCACACCCAAGACCAACCGGGACCTCGGAAGAATGTGCCCACCACGGTCAGGGTAGTCGCAACTACAATGAACCAGGTCATGACCCACCAGGCAATAGGGCGCAATTGGAGGAAGTCAGTCACACGCCCTCGGCCGGGACGCGCAAAAAAAGAAAGGAACATGAAGCTCGCCACGGCCGCCGTAGGCAAAAGGAGTGTCCAGATGTTCAACGCACCGAACAAAGCGAACAAGGCTGCCAGGATTACCAGGAAGACACCGAAGCGGCGGCGCCGGTTTGATATCCACAGCGCTTCGCCAGAGATGTTCACATGGAAATAAGGGACGACCACCAGGGCCAGAACTACCAGGCCAGGAATCAGGATGCCTGCCACAAACGGCGGGAAATCATGGAGCAGTTCCTGCAATCCCAGGAAATACCAGGGAGCTTTGGCCGGATTTGGAGTCAGCAAGGGATTGGCGAGCTGTTCGAGCGGGGCATCCCAAATCAGCGCCAGACTCACCATCACGACCGTCAGAACCTGGAACACGATGGCCTCGCGAAGAAGAAGGTGGGGGAAAGTCATCCTTTGCCTTCCCACCTCGCCTTTCACCTTGGCCGAGGTTTTCTTGGTGATGAATACGATCCGTCGGGGGTCTTTCAGAGCATTCGATCCGATTCCTGCCTGGTAGCTACTTTTCTCGTTCATGATTTTCTCTCACGGTAATACCACCGTCCTTCTGCACTCGCCAAAAGTGAACTGCAATGAATGCCACCGCCAGTAGAGGCAGAATGACACAGTGAAGGACGTAAAATCGGAGCAGGGCGTTTTCCCCCACCACGTTTCCTCCGAGCAACAGGAACCGAACCGGCTGCCCCAATAGTGGCATTGAGGAGATAATGTTGGTTCCCACGGTAATCGCCCAGAAGGCCAGTTGATCCCAGGGCAACAGGTAACCCGTGTAGCTGAGAAAAAGTGTTAGCAGGAGCAACACCACGCCCACGACCCAGTTAAACTCGTGCGGGGGCTTGTAGCCGCCGCGATAGAAAACGTGGAACATGTGCCAGAAAACTACAATCACCATGGCATGAGCTGCCACCCGGTGCAGGTTTCGCAGGAAAACACCGTTGGAGACGACGAAGCGCAGGTCCTTCATGTCAAGATAGGATTGTGGGACTGCCGGATGATAGTAAAGCATCAGCAAGATGCCTGTGGCTGTCAGTACCAGGAAAAGGAAAAAGGCGAAAGACCCGAGGTAGTAAGTGGCGCGCACACGCAGGGAACTTTCGCGCACCTTGACAGGCAAAAGGTGCAGGAAGAGACTGCCGAAGATCGCAAGACTGCGTGTCCGGTTGGTGCTTGCCGGACCGCGCCGGAAGATGGAGTTCCAGACGCGAGTGGCGCGCAGACGGGCCAGCGTGTGCTCCATGGAGATTGTGGCCATCGTTTTCCTCAGACTCTCAGGATTTGGCTAGTCTTGATAGTTTCCAATTTGTCAACCCGGAGTTCGCCATCGGCGGTCA
>JBGPHY010000570.1:0-4334 GCA_041484625.1 Terriglobia bacterium
ACCAGATGAAGAGAATCCGCCATTGATCATTTACTTTGATGCTGTGCCAGCCCTTAAGTTTCCCGCTGAGCGCCTCCAAACGGTTACCAGGCGGTGATTTCAAATCGTTCAGGCGGGCGGCAAAATGGATCATGTCCAGCTTCCTTCTGACGATTCTTGCCAAAGCAGCCCAGCCGAGTCCTTTGCGGGTCTTCCCGTAAATGAAGAGAATCTCTGTCGCAGGATCCGAGAAGGAGACAATCGCCACAGGAATACTTATACTCCTTTGGATATACCGAAGCAAGGTATATTAGGTGACCTTGTTTTGGTATTTGTTAGTAAGAAAAGTGCAAGTTTGGCGGGTCCTTCCGATGACTCATAGACTCACAGGTTCCCGAGTTCCTTCTCAAGACGTAATGACCATCTGGAGCGTGAAGCGGTGGGAAGTGACAAGACCCTGTAGACCTCACCATTTCCATCCCACCAATCTCAAAGAAACCACAACCACATTCTTGGCTCTGCAGGAGAGGCAGCGGATAACCCACTCGTGGCCTTCAGCCTCGAGAGAAGAAACCAGAATCGAACTGCAACGGGTACAAATGAGCTTTTCTGTCAGCCAACCCTGGGGAATTTTTAAAAGCTCGTCCCAAGTCGGTTGTGCGGTTTGAATCGCCTGGTTCGGGGACATCGGTTACCTTTCCTTCCGGACGATGGAGTTAAACAAGTCATTGTCAAAAAGGACCCCCTCCCGGGCACAGGCCCGCTTCACGTCAAAGACGAAATCTGCAATGGTGTAGCGGTTTGCCCCCACATGCAGGTCTCGAACCCGTTTGATGATTTCTGTCAGGGTCTGGGTTTGTTGCTGGAGATTCCGCGGAGTCGTGGTATCGAGGATTTCCTTGACGAAGTAGTTGAAGCTGTTAATCCGGGTGAGGCTTCTCTGCTTAACAGCCTGCATTACACCCAGAACATTGGGCAGCGGTACTGTTCTGATCCCATTTTGTTCGTAGCTCTGGCTATCTGAAGTTACCCAGGGATTTCCTGTGATTCGGGAGTAGGCATTTTGGATTTCTTCGAGGTGGGGCGAGTCATCTCAGGTGCTTTCGGCCTTTGATGATGATTATTTTCTTTTGAATCATCAAATATATCGGGTTTCAATGTGAGACCGGTCTCAGTCTGACACCGGTCTGGAATGGACACCGGTTTCAAATCGACACCGGTGTTGATTTGATAGGTGGTGCCCTTAACTTCTTTGGTGTTGAGCACCTCCAACTGACAAATCAACCCCAACTCCATCAAGCGTCTCAAGGCCCGACGGCAACAGCTTTCAGAAAGGTTCGAAACCCGCATCAGTGTTGACATTCCGACCGTGCAGGTCTTCTGATTGAAACCCACGGAAAGACGATACAGGCGTAGGAAAACCACCGCTTCGGGAGGTTCCAGCCTGGGCAGGATGGTGTCGAGGACTTCATTGGGAATCTTCATGTATCCGGACCTTTTTGCCTCGGGATACCCCTGTTTTTCAGAAACCGGTATCAAACTGGATACGGTATTGGCTGACACCGGCATCGAGTTTCTCGGAATCGTGGGGGTGAGCGGATGGCAAATCAGATTGAGTTCCCTTACGAAGAACCCGCAAGGGCTCAACATGATTCGGGGGAATGGCAGTGACTTCTATCTTTCTGGCAAAGGGTCGGATGGCCCTGCTGAGACTGGCTGATAAGGCTTCAAACTGCGCTTTCATCATCTTGGCTCTCCTGGTGGAGTTCTTCTGCAGGCCGGGCGAAGTCAGCAGTTCCAGAAGCAACAGGGCAGGACGCCCTGGGCTCTCTTGACTCCCCTTTAGCAGTACCCAGCTTATAGACGTTGGACAATGTGGCTTCCCGTTAGAATGGCGAAGAGGAGACACCCAAAGGATACGAGAGTAGGTGAGTCCCCTTCGGAAGACTCTACTCGATTCAACCGAATGGATGCTTTACGGCTGAAGGCGAGTCATCGAAACGGGACAAACCGAAAGTGGAGATTTGAGGAGAGAACCTTTAGTTGGCGTAATCCATTTGTACTCCAATTAAAAGTCGATTTGAGGGTGTCTTTGGAAAATCAGTGGTTTGGGTTCACCAGAAACCGGTTCTATAGACACTAAAGGATTGATAGATAATCAAAGGTCAATTTCCCAAGCTGGACGTCGCGGGTTCGATCCCCGTCTCCCGCTCCATTAGTAGCAATCAATTACAAGAAATCCCCACAATCAAAGTCAAGTCTTAATGGAGCACAACGGAGCACATCACCTCGGAGTGCTCTCTCAAACTCCTGAAAATAGGGGTTCTCCAACCACCGAAAGGTTATGAAGTCCAGCCAGTCAGGCTGGCAGTCATTCCCCGTCGAAATTCCATTGTCCACACCCTGTCCCTCGCCAAAATCCGATCCGATTGAAAACCATTAATTATTTGGCCTGGGTCTTCCACGTTCCTGCTCATGGCAGAGACTGTTCAAGGGCTTGATGGTTAACTGCTTCTTGTCGGATCTGGAAGAAAGACTGCGTTATCGCTTCGGCAAAACGTGCGTTTGGAAACCAACGCACCCTACGTGACTACCCTATTCGAGCAACAACAGCAGGCTCATCTCCGGACCGGTCACGTCGCCAGGGTTCAGCGTATGCAGTCTCAATGAGTTCCAGCCAGGTCTCAGATTCCATACTACCGATTTCCCATCCTTAAGGCGCTCCCAGCTTGTCCCATCGAAGGATACTCCATAGTCGATGCGGTTCGGACAATGACTGTCCAGGCTCAACCGGATGGACCCCTTGGAGACTCCTACCAGAGCTGCTTCAACCACTCCTACTGTCCAGTAAGCATCTTCGATTTGCCGAGTAGGCAGAAAAAGATTTTGGAGGTATCCGGTATGTATTTGGCTCCTCTTGATCGAGTCATCATTTTGATACCAGATCAGCGCCGAATTCGCCTCGTCCTCGGGGAGAATGAGTCGAACAGTCTCATTTGAACCCGTGCGAACGGCGTGGTCTTCTAAGTACAGCCAGAAATAGGTGGCGGTTTCGTCTTCTCCGTCCCGATCCCACCAGACAATGGCGGGGTTCTTCTTTACTGCAAGGGGAGAGACTCCCACCACATGATCCACTCTGCTCCCACGATCTTTCAACCATTCGGCGCGGACCTCCCAGGCTGAAAGAGGCACTCCCTTTTTTTCAAAGTGCAAATTGCTTTGCGGATCGATCACCACCCACTTGCGGAATTGGTTGGACCACACCTCAGCCACCCCGTGATGAGTGCTGCCAAGCTCTTCCGGGCCGTGCTTACGATCCACACCGATTTTGCGGGCTTGCCAGCCCAGTGCCAGTGCGCACTCAACATAGGTGATAGCATACTGGGTACAGTAAAAGGTTTCTCCCTGGAAAGCGAATTCCAGGATATCCAGGGCGTGATTGGTAATGACTCTGGGGGTTCCGCCTGGGATCGCTTTATGCACCCACTCGTTGAGCATAAGTTGAGCAGTCCATTCATCCCGGGCAGGGGCAACGAGCTTCATGAGCTGATATCTTTCCCGAAGGGTTTTTAGCAGCTTGTCCTCGTAGTCCAATGTAGTGAAGGGAAGACCGGAATGGACCGCCGAAGGAATGTCAGCCTTGACGTTTCGAACCTGGAATCCCGCTGCTGTAACAGCTTCGGTGAGCCGATCTACAGAGATCGGTCCTGCGACGAACCTTTCGTTATCCGCCCCCAAACCAGAACGGACCAGCATGAAGAAGAGTGCCAGGATGAACAGACATCTGATTCGCTGTGGCATGGGCCCCCTCCCTTTGAAAGGACCGAAGTCAGTTCGCCAGCCCGTTGAGTCATAGTTCTGCGTCAAATCGCATTTCCAGATAATACCAGGCCCGATCACTGACGTTTGTATTGACCGCCTTGAGGATCCCGAATGGCCAAAATACTCGGACGAATTGGCATACCATAGCTTACACTCCTCCCACTTGTCTCTCCAATTGCATTTCCCCCAAAAGTCCATGGACTGCATTTTGGGTCGCGACAGCTTTCTGAAAGCTGAGCTTCTCTGCGTCGAAGCCGATCCAAAGCAGTTGCTCATTCCTGAAATGTTCAGAAGACCAGACCGCTTCCACGATTCTGGTAGCTGCCCGCAGGTGGTCGCTTATGTGCCCTTCAATGCGGTTCCGCCAGTCAACAGCAGAGGTGTGTTCAGGCGGCGCGCCGCTCGTATCGGTGGTGCAGCCCGCCGAACTCAGGTGTTGCGATGATTCTCCCGACAAACTGTAACGTGCGTGGATCCGGCGAATCCTTCTCCAGCGACAGATGAAGTCGCGATTTATGGTAGTAGCGGATGGT
>JBGPHY010000571.1:0-4331 GCA_041484625.1 Terriglobia bacterium
GCTATTGCCGAGGAAAACCTGCGGGCCTGCCGCCAGGCCGGAGTGTCCTACCTCGTTCACGAGAATTGGCGTTGGCAGACTCCACTTCGACAACTGAAGAAGGTTTTGGACAGTGGCGCCATTGGAACCCCCTTTCGGGCTCGCATCTCAATGGTTTCGGGGTTTCCAGTGTTCATCAATGAACCCCAGTTGAAGGACCTGGAAGAATTCATCCTGACTGATACGGGGACTCATATTCTGGATATTGCCCGGTTTTATTTCGGTGAGGCGCAGAGCTTGTATTGCCAGGTTCATCGCGTTCATTCCGACTGCAAGGGAGAAGACGTGGCAACAGTGATGATGATGATGGGGGGAAAGACCACCGTGACCTGCGAACTGGGTTATGCCGAGAATTATCTCGAGCACGAATACTTCCCGGAGACCATGATCTTTGTGGAAGGAGATAAGGGGTCGGTTGAAGTGGCCAAGGACTACTGGGTTCGAGTGACCACCGGGTCGGGAACTCAGGCCAAACGCTGCCCGCCGGTTCGATATCCTTGGGTGGATCCCGACTATCATGTCGTCCATTCCAGCATCGTCCCCTGCAATGCCAATCTCCTGCAAGCATTGCGGGGAGAGGGAACGGCAGAGACAACAGGCGAGGACAATTACAGGACTTTGAAACTGGTGTTCGCTGCTTATGATTCCGCGCGCACCGGAAAAGCAATTCGTTTCGATCAATAGTGTCTCGTCCCAGAGGGACCAAGGACAGCGGAAAATACGCACTGCTCCTGGTTACTTTCTTCAGTCCCTCCGAGACAGGAAATTTTGACACTTTAGAGGCTCTTCGAGCCCGGCTTCTAAAAAGGGATTGGAATCATGAACCAGGATCGTTGCATCATTGGAATTGACGCAGGCACATCGGTGGTCAAGGCGGTGGCCTTTGATTTTTCCGGCAATGAAGTCTGCAGTCATGAGATCCCAATGCCACTGCGCCGACCCCAGCCTTTATGGGTCGAGCAGGACATGAACGAGTTGTGGGGGATCGTCCGGGCCTGCCTCGGCCAAGTCGCCCGGGAACTCAAGGAATTGAAAAGGGTGCCGGCAGGGATCGGCATCACATCTACGGGCGATGGAACTTGGATGATAGACCAGGAGGGAAATCCTGTTCGGGGCGGCATTCTGTGGTGCGACGGACGGGCAGGTAAGATCGTGGAACGCTTGCACGCCCGGAAAATCGCTGATGAGGCTTTTGAGATTTGCGGGACCTCGGTCTTCACTGGGTCGCAGGCGGCTCAATTGGCGTGGCTGAGGGAAAACGAGCCAGAGTCGTTGAGAAAGGCACACGTCATCTTCCACGCCAAAGACTGGCTCTTTTACAAGCTGACAGGGATCATCAGTAGCGACGAGACCGATGAGTCACTGACCATGCTGCGAATGTCGACCCGGAAATACGACCCGGAACTCTTCAGGATTTTCGGAATTGAGGACCTCTACTCCAAGTTCCCCCCCGTCAAGCCCACTGAAGAAAACGTCGCTCCTCTCTTGCCGGGGCTTGCCCAAGAACTGGACCTCCCCACAAGTACTCCCATCGGGTCGGGGCCGATGGATGTTGCGGCCTGTGCGTTGGGGACAGGAGCCATCGAGCACGGCCACGCTTCGTCAATATTGGGGACGGCGGGGATCCATCAGGTAATCATGGACAAACCCATTTTGGAGCCGAGGATGGTAGGCATGACCCTCTGCCATGGCGTGAGGGGACGCTGGATCCGCATGCTGGCCGCCATGACGGCCACTCCAAATGTCGACTGGTTTCTGAAGGAATTAGGGGGAGGGCTCACTCGTGAGGCACAGGGAGCTGGCGAGGAGATCTATACCTACCTGGACAATGCTGTCCGGTCGGTTTCAGCCGGATCGGAGGGCGTGATTTTCCACCCTTATCTCTTCCCCGGCGGAGAGCGTGGACCCTTCGTCAAACCCACAGCCCGGGCCAGCTTCACTGGATTGAATCTGAATCACTCCTGCAAGCATATGTTGCGTGCCGTCTATGAGGGGGTGGCCTTTGCCACTCTGGACTGCTACCGCAACATGCCAATCGAACCGCGGACGGTGTATTTGTCGGGTGGCGGGGCAAACAGCCCTGTGTGGTGCCAAATTATGGCTGACTGTCTTGGAAAACCAGTGAGTGTTCCGGAGGGTTCCCAGTTTGGCGCCAAGGGAGCAGCCATCAATATCGGTGTCGCCGTGGGATTCTATGAGAGTACACAGGACGCAGTCAGCAGGTCAGTTAAGATGACCCGTTTCTATGAACCCAATTCGACGAATTCAAAACTCTACCAACAACTCTATGAGGTCTACCGAAAGACGGCGGAAAGACAAATGGACTTATGGGACCTCAGAGCCAGGATCATCGACAAAGAAGAATGAGCATGACTCAAGAAAACTATGAATCCATCAAGGCCGGGATCATCGAGAAATGCCGGCTTTTGGAGAAGCTGGGGTACTTTGTCGGCACGTGGGGGAATGTAAGTGTTCGCATCCCCGAGGGATTCATTGTGACCCCCAGTAAGGTGCAGTACGATGTAATCCAGACTAGCGATTTCGTGATGGTCTCCACTGACGGATCTGTGGTGGCGGGGCATCGGCTCCCCTCCTCGGAAACTGAGATTCACCGGCTACTGTTGAACAAGAAAACAAGTGTTGGTGCGATCATCCATAGCCATTCCCCCTATGCCACGGCGGTGTCCTGCCTGCGCCGGCCCATTCCATCCTTTGTCGAGGACCTGGCTCAAATCATAGGAGGGCAGGTCAACTGCACTCGCTACGTTCCTGCCGGCCAACACAAGAAGATAGCCGAGGAGGTGGCGAACATTATCGGAGAGGAGAATGCCGTCCTGCTGGCCAACCATGGGGTGATTTGCTGTGGCCGGGATCTGGAGGAAGCATTTGTCGCCAGCCAGATTCTTGAAAAGGCTGCCCTCATGCTGCTGGCGGCTGGGAGCATCGGGCCGGTGATTCCCATCCCGGAGGAATTCGTTCGTTCTGAAAGACATCGGTTCCTGTACAAGTACGGCACGAGGGGCGACGCGCCGTAAGTAGCGCGTCTGCAATGCTACCAAGAGGTTTGCACTATGATCAATCAACTCCGTGAGCATTGGACCCAAGCTTACCGATCGGCCATTGGTCGGAAACGTCGTGAATTAGTTACACCGGCCTTGATCCTCGACCTGGACGTGGCCCGACGCAACATTCAGTTCATGGCCGATCGTCTGGGCACAATGAAGGCCAGGCTCCGCCCTCATGTCAAAGTCCAGAAGAGCCCGGAACTGGCGCGCCTGCAAGTGGAGGCAGGGGCCATCGGCGTCTGCACGGCAACTGTGTGGGAAGCCATCGTGATGAGCCGATCCGGCATCCAGGATGTGTTGATCGCCAATCAAGTGGGGGGTCAGGAAAAGATTAGAGCCTTGGCTGAGGCGGCAAGGCATGGTCGCCTCAGCGTTGCCGTCGACAGTATCCGCAACGCTGAGGATCTTTCAGATGCAGTTGGGGCAGCGGGCAGCCGGCTGGAAGTCGTCATTGAGGTCGACGTGGGAATGCGTCGAGGTGGGGTCCGGTCACCCGAGGAAGCTGTGGTCCTGGCTCAACGTCTGGGCCAACTGACTGGCCTTCACTTCCGGGGTGTGCAAGGTTATGAAGGGCATTGCATGCTGGAGCCGGACCGTGACGTCAGAATTCAGAAAGCCTGCGCAGCCATGGATTACCTGAGGACCGTGGTTGACCGGCTGGCGGAGGCTGGCTTTGCCTGCGAGGTTGTCTCGGCCGGAGGAACCGGCACCTATGACATCACGGGGAATAATCCTCGCGTTACGGAGATCCAGGCTGGCTCCTACGTCTTCATGGATAACTTCCATGGCAACCTGGTGCCGGGATTCTCCAGGGCCTTGACTGTTCTTGGCACTGTGGTCATCCAGCACGGGAACACCCTTGTGCTGGACTCCGGCCGCAAGTCCATTGGCATCGATTTCGTACTGCCATCGATGTTGGATTACCCCATCTACCAGGCGCGGTATTTCGCCGAAGAACATGCCTTATTCGATGTGGACGACCGATGCCCGTTGAATCTGGGCGATACGGTCGAGTTGACGCCCGGCTATGCGCCCTCCACAGTCAACCTCTACGACGCTTATCACGTTGTATAGAACGGGGTGGTCGTGGATATCTGGCCCATTATCCCGCGGGGGCCAGGGCATGTGGGCTTGCTGACGGGCTGAGAACAAAATGCCAAGTCCTGTAAAATGGGCTCAGTTTGGAGTTCCGGCTTTAGCCGGCACCGCCTGAAGGCGGAACTCCGA
>JBGPHY010000572.1:0-4325 GCA_041484625.1 Terriglobia bacterium
CGGCCGGTTCATCTTGTTCTCGCAGTTCGACGAACTCGGCAGCGACCTGATGCTGGTAGAGAACTTCAGGTGACCTGAAACTAGCCTGCCCGGGGTTATGGGCTATTGAGGGCCCCATTACTCTTTTTTTCCATACCTTCATGACCGTAGCTCAGCCCGAGCACCCGGACATCAATCGTGCGGTTAGCCAGTATCGCCTCTGGGTTCTTAGCCATGATGATTTTGGCGCGAGCATCCAAAGCGTTGGCCTCCGATTTCCGCTTCGTTTTTCGCAACAGTAGAGCATAGTCCCTCAGGGTTTCGGCCAGATCCGGGTGATCCGGTTGCAGACTCTCTTCCTGGATAGCCAGTGCCTGCTGGTAAAGAGGTTCCGCTTCGACATAATGGTGTTGCTTGCTATAGAGCTGTGCCAGATTTTCAATACAGGTAGCCGTAACGGGGTGACCAAAGCCCAGGGATTTTTCGCTGATTGCTAATGCTTGTCGATAAAGGGCCAGGGATTCGTCGTAGCGGTGCTGGTGCAGGCACAAACCAGCCAGATTGATCAGGACAACGGCCATTTCCGGGTGTTCTGCTCCCACGGTTTTTTCCAGAACAGCGATGGCTTGGCGATACCAGCTTTTGGCCTCGTCCGATCGGCCCTGTAACTGACAAACCTGAGCCAGCCGGTTCATGCTAAAGGACAGGTCGTGGTGTGAAGGGCCGAGCGTTTTCTGCCGGATCGCAAGCGCCCGTTTTTGTAATGTCTCAGCTTCGGCATATCTGCCTTGCGAGGAAAGGAGGTTGCCCCAGTTGCTCAGGGTGGTTGCCACGTCGGGATGATCGGGCCCCAACTGACTCTCTCGGATGCGGAGCGCTCGTTGGAGCACGGGCTCTGCCTTGGCATAATGCCCTTGGGCAACGTAGAGGTATCCCAAATTGTCCAGGGTGACCGCAACGTTTGCAGGCTCGGCTCCCAGGGTTTTTTCGCCAATCGTCAACGCACGCCGTAATAACGGCTCCATGGCTGTGTACTTTCCCTGGTCAAAATAGAGTCGAGCCAGGTTGTTCAGGGTAGTGACCAGGATCAGAGGCTGGTCAGGCCTCCGGTACTTTTCACAGAGGGTTAAGGCTTCGAGGAAGAGCGGCTCAGCTTGAGGATATTGACCCTTGTCTTGGTAACCGACGGCCTGTGCATTGAGGCTTTCAATTGAGCTTAGATCCGGAGATCGAGGCCCTCCGGCTTCAGCTTGAGCAGGGGCAGCACCTTTTCCCGCCAAATAGCTTCCCTGCTTCTGGCCTTGGTGTTCTTCCTTGGTGTTTCCTTCCTGGAGGATGTTCTGCGACAGTAAGAGTCCTGAATCGCCTGCCAGGGATACAAACAAACCAATATTCAAAAGCCAGTTCATGGCGTTGCCTCCACAGAGCGAATTCGAACGGCTTCCAGGCGGAGCTGGCCCAAGCCAAGGCGCATAGTTGTGCACCCCGGCAACGGTATGCTGTTAATGTCCACTGTCAACATCGTCGCTATCTGGACCATCGCCATCTGTGTCTCCATCTTCAGAATCATGCCCATGGTGATGAACGGGTCGTAAGAAGCGGTTGACGGCACGATTTCCGATCTTGCGGCCGTGTTTGATCCCCGTTGTGACCGCATCGCGGAAGTGATACCCGACGAGGATGCGCGAAAGCCCGTTTTCGTCTGCCGCCTGAGAGAAGCTGGAGTACGAGCGGGTCACCGGCGACGCATCGTTGCAGGTGCTGCCAGCCGGCAGGGTTGTGCTACAGGTAGTGAAACTGACTGTGTCCGTGCCGAAAAACCGCTTCAGCACCTGCGCCCCGGCTCCGCCCTCGACACTGTGCCCGGAGTCGTAATCGGGAATGGGTGGCGTATCCAGTAAGGGCGTCCACGTCGGGTCGGCACTGGTGTCGGGGTTGCCATCCGTCGCTGCGGCGCGAATGGCCGTGATCGGCCGCCAGTAGTTGTAATGATACTTGCTGTCAAAGGTGCCAATGTCGCTGTCGGCCACGAGGCGACACTGGCCTGGCAAAACATGACCTCCTTCGCGCTGCGGGTCCTGGAATACCCCACCGTATGCCGCAAGGAGGGAAGTCAGCGCACCGCTCAAAAAACCTCCCTATGTAAGGGCAGGAGCCCGGGCGGGGCTGGCGACGGGACTACTCGTCCTCGAAGATATAGTGATTCAGGTGATTAAGGAACAAGTGGCCGGAAGTGTGGCAGACCTGGACGCTGTCGTAGGTCCCGCTGAGGGCCGTGCTGCCCCCCGTTTTGAAGACATAGAGGACATAGAACCCCGAGCCCCCGGTCACCGTCCCTGAGGGCGAGATCCGTCCCTGAGAAGCGCGCCTCATGGTGGCGATACCGGTGTTAAAGTCATTCGCTACGATCCCAAAGGTTGGTCCCCCCGACGAATAGTCGCGGACATCGTAGTGGAGGTGGTGGGTCCCAGAGGGACAATTGATGGCCCACGAATCCATTGCATTGATGGCGGTTCCTAGGGTTTCGATGGGGATGGTGTGGAGCGGCTCAGGCTCACGAGACTGCTCAGGGGTTTCGGCGTTAGGGGACTGGGCGTCAGGGGACTGGGCGTCAGGGGACTGGGCGCCAGGGGACTGGGCGCCAGGGGACTGCTCCTGTTGGGGCTCCTGGGCAACGACAGCGGGCATGGTCCCCCAGCCGAACAGGAGTAGCGCCACGGCACAGACACTCAGAATTTGCAGGATTCGTTTGGCTGTCAGCATTTTTGCGTAGATGTTTCTCATCGCAATTCTCCTCTCTTGTATGGTTTAGTAAAGTTAGATGACCCCCTGCAAAGCCGGGGGTTTACTTCACTGAATTAATGGGGCTGCTGGCCAACGGGCAGCGGTGAGGGCCACAGCGGTACCGCACCGTTCCACCATCCCACTAAACCCTGGATGCGACTTTCACCGCATCGCTGAAAGTGAATGCATAGTCCTCGGCCAAGGCGGACCCGGCCACGAGGCATATCCCCGTGAGAACTGCCAACACTATCAGCTCCATCACCGGCCCTCCTCTATGCCTGGATAAACCAGCATGGAATCCTGGCGTTGGAACATCATTTCAGCGTTCGCCTTCCAGATTGATCTATCTCATAGGACATCACCTCCTTTGGCAGCACTGCAGCGAGAGGGCGATGGTATCTTACCTCCAGCTTTTGTAGTGGCGGGCTAGAAAGCCCACGCTCCTTTTTGCAATTTCGGCCATCATCTGGTCTCGACGCAGCAGCGCACAAGTGAATCGAGGTGAATTCACGGTGAACGACTAACTACATCAGTCGGTTGCGGGCATCGGCTACATGCGGTATGCTCGGTCATGGCTTTAGAGGGGGTGTTTGTGGCTAGGCAAGACAGAATGCTGACCGGTGAGGACGGTGCCCATGGGCGCGACTTGTCTTTCGAATCCGGTCGAGCGCAATTGGCACGGATTCTCGGAAGCCCAACGTTTTCGAACGCCCCTAGCTTGAGCCGGCTTCTGCGCCATCTGGTGGAGCACTCTCTCCAGGGCAGCGCGGACCAATTGAAGGAATATTCACTCGGCGCCGAGGTCTTCGACCGCGGGGAGTCCTTCGATCCTAGCACCGACACCATCGTACGCGTTCAGGCCCGCCAGTTGCGTTCGAAATTGGAGGAGTACTATCGGGCCGAAGGTCGTGCCGACCCGATTGTCATCGAAGTGCCCAAGGGGCATTATGTCGCCGGCTTCCGGCCCGCCCCTTCGCCGCCTTCAGAATCGAGCGAAGATTTTCCACGCAGTGGGGCAGCCTCGCGTGATGGAATTCGCGAAACGCTGGGTCAAATCCTCCACCCACGCCCTCAACCTTTGCCGGCGCCACGCACTCCCTTGATTGGGCGTGAGCCAGAGTTGGCGGCTGTGAAACAGCTCTTGCTCCGCGAAGGCGTCCGCCTGCTCACCCTTACTGGCGCGGGTGGAAGCGGCAAGACCCGGCTTGGTCTCCAGGTGGCAACGCACCTGGTCGATGAGTTCCCGGGTGGGGTTTATTTTGTTGTCTTAGCCTCCATCACCGATCCTGGCACTGTCGCCTCGATGATCGCCCAAGTTCTTGGAGTTCGGCATACCGGCGGTAAGCCCCTGGCGGAGGCACTGCAGGACCACTTGGGGCTCTTAGTGCATTCCCCGACACTGCTCTTCCTTGACAACTTCGAGCATCTCTTGGTAGCGGCTCCGCTGGTCGGCGAGCTCTTGGAAGCTTGTGCTCCGCTCAAAGTGTTGGTGACCAGCCGGGCCGTTTTGCACGTTTACGGAGAACATGAATACACGGTGCCGCCCTTGCCGCTGCCGGAGC
>JBGPHY010000573.1:0-4314 GCA_041484625.1 Terriglobia bacterium
GCCAGATTGATCAGAACCTGCTCCAATTGGCCGGGATCGGCTTTAACCGGCCAAAGGTCCGCTCCAGGGAGAGTGAGCAATTCGATATCTTCCCCGATCAGCCTGCGCAACATCCTGTCCGTATTGAGCACAAGTTCGTTCAGGTTGACCACTCGGGGGGAAATGATCTGTTTGCGGGCAAAGGCCAGCAACTGCTGCGTAAGACTGGCAGCCCGGTTAGCTGCTTTGATAATCTCCCTGGCCTCCTCGTGCAGTCGATCGCGTGACGGCAACGAAGACTCAATGAGAGAAGCGTACCCCAGGATCGCAGTCAACAGATTATTGAAATCATGGGCAACTCCTCCGGCCAGTCGGCCAATCCCTTCCATTTTTTGCGATTGGAGTAACTGCTCTTCCAGTTTCCTCCTTTCGGTAATGTCTTCCACCATGATAACTGCCAGCTGGAAAACCCCGTATCGATCCACAACCCCCGAAGCAACGCAGCGCCCCCAGCGGAAGCGCCCATCCTTGTGCCGGTAGCGCTGCTCTCGCGGTGGGGTATGCGCAAGCCCCCCTTTCAAGAGTTCCTCGAGCTGGATTGAAATGGTTTCCTGATCCTCGGAATGAACCAGTTCGGTGATTTTCTTTTGCCTGAATTCCTCTGCACTGAGACCACAGAATTCCTGCATCGCACGGTTTGCACCCATCACCTGGCCGTCAGGATTAATCAGCAGCATCGGGATGAAGGTTTCTTGAAAGATTGCTCGGAATCTCTCTTCACTGGCCTGCAAAGCCTCTTCCGCCTCCTTGTGTTCAGTAACATCCTGAACGGTACCCACCATAGCCACAGGCTTCCCGGAATCGTCCAGTTGGACTTCTGCGTTTTCCACAACGACCCGCTGGGTGCCACCGGGCAAGACGATCCTATGTTCTATTTGATAGGGGTGACCGCTTCGAATTGCAGCCTGAGAATGAGCGCGGACTCTTTCCATATCTTCGGGATGGATAGAGGCATAGAGGGCTTCAAGGGTCAGAACGAATTTCTCCGGTTCGCGCCCGAATATCCGATATGTTTCCTCTGACCAGTGGAGAGTGTCTTTCAGAAGATCCACTTCCCAACTGCCGACACGCCCGATTCTTTGGGCCTCTCGCAGTCTGGCTTCACTTTTCCGCAATTCATCCTCTGCCAGCTGTCGCTCTGTGATGTCGCGCTCGTAGTATCGGAGAAGCTGTTGTCTCCACCACGCCCACAAACAGGCTCCTGCCGTCATGATTAAGAAGGTTGAAGTTAAGGCAACCAGCCAGGCCTGCTTGCGGAGTGGCGCATAAATCTCCTCTGCATCTATCTTCGCAATTATCGCCCAGGAGGACTCGGGGACCTTCCGAATCGCGGCAAGGACGGGAGCCCCTCGATAGTCGGTCCCCTCGATGTTCTCTTCATGCCCGGCCGCGGCCAGGGCCGCAGGCAGTTGTGGCGAATCCAAAGGTAGTCGCAGTGACAAGGCTGTGTTGGCTCGGTGCCGCAGTTCATTAAGGTACAGGACTTCCTTTCCTTCCGGGCGTACCATGAGTGTTTCCGCGGTGCGGCTGGGCGTAGGCCATGATTGGAGCAAAGGGAAGAGAAATTGGCGGGGATCAATCCTCAAGATGATGAGACCCGTCACTCCTGAGCCCTGTTTTTGTGGGACAATCAGAGGCACATACAAATCGAGGCAGACGGTCTTCTTAGACGCTGATCGATACAGATCAGTAAATAGTACTTCTTGGGTACGGAAAGTCCTGGTTGCCAGGGACTGATCATAATCCGGGCTCGAATCCTCCGCATCAGTGGAGATCCTGACCTTTCCCTGCGGATCGACGAGCAACACATTGGCGTATCCAGAGTGCTTTCCAAGAGACCTGACCCAGGTCAGAACCTCTTGCCCATTCTCTTGATCAGTCAGAGAACGCAGCCACCGTTGGACTTGACGAGCGATAGGAATACTGTCCCGAATTACCCATGCATCACCGGCTCTCTCCCGTCGCCAATCGGAGATCTGTTTGACTTTCAAGTCTGCAATCGTCGCAAGGTCGTTCAGTCTGCTTTCTCTGAGCTGGTTCTTGAGTGATCTGTAGTACAGGAAACCGACCGAACTGACTGCGAGAGTCAGCAGGACAAACACGACCACAAGCTGGCGGGGAACCTTGGGCAGGTGCTGGTTGCTCGGCATTCTGTTCTTATCCTTTGGTGCAGGCAGAGTAGCAAGAGCTGGTGTCGAATGGCAAGGAGATCTTGTTCATGGAGCTTAATCGTTGATGCGTTTTCCTCGATCTGATATTGTGCGATTTATTAGCAACGATTTTTCCTGCTGACTAGCGTAAGGTGCTGGATGCCGAAGGATCGCCACCAGGTGATCCATACTCCTCTAATGGGCCGACTTATCTACAATTTGGGATGGTTTCTTCTGATGTGCGGCTTCGCCTTCGGGCAGATTTCGGCCGGTTCCGGTGGTCAAGAATGGCGATCTTATGGCCATGATCCCGGAGGAATGAGATTTTCACCGCTTGCACAGATTGACCGTACGAACGTTCAACAACTGCAAAGAGCGTGGACTTATGAAACAAATCGGGATCCGAAAAGTCATTCTGTAGATATCGAGCCTTTCGAGAGTACCCCTTTGATGGTGGATGGAGTGCTTTATTTCACGACCCCCGCGAGCAGCGCCATCGCCGTAGATGGAGAAACGGGGAAAGAGATTTGGGTATTCAATCCCTTTTCCGGCACCACTAATACACGTCGCCCCATGCCCAGTCGCGGGGTTGCCTACTGGGAAGGGAACTCGGCAGTTACCTGCGCAGGCGAGGAGCACCAGGTGGACAAACGCATCTTTTATGCCACCCTGGATGGGCGCCTCTTTGCCCTGGATCCCCAGACCGGGACTCCGTGCCGGGGGTTCGGTAATGGTGGAGCCATCAATCTTCGCGTGGGCGTTGCGGACAAGTGGCCGGAAGGCAGAATCGAGATGACTTCGCCTCCCGCCATATACAAAGATCTGGTGATAACGGGAGGTGGGCTTCAAGAGTTTCCGTCCAAAGGACCAAGCGGAGCCGTTCGCGCCTTCGACGTCCGAACGGGAAACCTGGTCTGGAGATTCGACACTGTTCCGGGGCCGGGCCAAACAGGACACGAGACCTGGGAAGGCGACGGATGGGAAGACCGCTCTGGAACCAATGTGTGGTCGATCATGAGTGTCGACGTCGATCGGGGGATGATTTTCTTGCCCATCGGATCCCCGTCCTACGACTTTTATGGAGCAGACCGGAAGGGTCAAGGTCTTTTCGGCAACTCGCTGGTGGCACTAGATGCTGCGACCGGCAAGCTGATCTGGTACTCCCAGATGGTGCATCACGATATCTGGGATTACGATGTGGCTTCACCGCCCAACCTGGTGACCATCCGTCGCGGAGGGCATGAAATCCCGGCCGTGGTTCAGCTCACAAAAATGGGGTTCATGTTCGTGCTCGACCGCCTGACGGGCAAGCCATTGTTCCCCGTTGAAGAACGCCCTGTCCCGCAAAGTAATGTGCCAGGAGAAGCGACCTGGCCCACCCAACCCTTTCCCATCAAGCCGCCGCCGCTCGGCAGGATCCTCGTGACGCGCGACGACATCACCACGGTCACACCGGAGTCGCGCCAATATTGCCTGGAGAACTTCGGCGCCACCCTGCCGGGGCGCATCTTCAATCCCTGGGGGCTGGAACTTACCTTGGAAATGCCAGGCACTCTAGGAGGCGCCAACTGGTCGGGGACTTCGTTTAATCCCTCTCTGGGATATGTCTTCGTTAACATTAACGAAGTAGACGCTGTCGGCTTTATGAAACCACAGCCTACAGGCTCTCCTGAAGCCTACGTCCGCGCCAGCAAGTGGGGAGCCTACGCGCGTTTTTGGGATGATAACCATTACCCGTGCCAACAGCCACCTTGGGGTACTCTGAATGCTGTCGATTTGAACACTGGAGAGATTGCCTGGAAGGTCCCGCTCGGGGTCGTCGATGAACTGGAAGCGAAGGGGATTCCCAAGACAGGAGTGCCGAGCCTCGGAGGTTCAATAGCCACTGCTGGAGGATTGGTTTTCATTGCGGGAACAAATGATCGCCGATTCCGTGCCTTCGATGCGCAGACAGGAAAAGAGCTCTGGGTCGCCAAGCTCGAAGCCAACGGACACGCAACGCCCATGACGTTTCTGGGAAAGAGAACAAAAAAGCAATTCGTGATGATCGCGGTCGGACCTGGCGGATATTTCAGTACCGATGTCTCCGCTTCACCCCTGCTAGCGGCATATGCCCTCTTGCCTA
>JBGPHY010000574.1:0-4313 GCA_041484625.1 Terriglobia bacterium
GAGAGTCCTCATTTACCAGAATGGAACACTGCTCGGTATTCCCTTTCTCGACATCCGCGACCGAGTTACGTCCGGAGGCGAAAAGGGACTGCTCAGCATCGTGTTCCATCCCGATTACCCCAGGAACCGGCGCTTCTTTCTCAACTACACCAACCGGCGGCCGAACCTGAAAAGCTTCATTGTCGAGTACCAGGTGTCGGTGGGTAATCCCAATTTGGCTCTTCGCGAGGAAAAGATCGTAATGCAGTTCGACCAGCCATTTGACAATCACAATGGGGGACAGCTCAAGTTTGGCCCAGACGGTTATCTGTACATTGGAACTGGGGACGGAGGATCCGCCGGGGATCCTATGCGAAACGGTCAGAACCGGCAGTCGTTGTTGGGCAAGATCCTTCGGATCGATGTTGATCATGGAACGGGTTACGTCATTCCCCCGGGAAACCCCTTTATGGATGGATCCGGAGTCCCGGAAATCTGGGCTTACGGATTCAGGAATCCCTGGCGGTTCTCATTTGACCGGTTGAACGGCAGGCTGCTGGTCGGTGATGTCGGCCAGAACGACTATGAAGAAATCGACCTGATCCGCCGAGGGGAAAACTACGGCTGGAACATCATGGAGGGGACTCACTGTTACCCGCCGGGTACTGGTTGTGAGACAGCCGGTCTGATCCTGCCGATTGCGGAATACGCTCATGACTTGGGTGTCTCCGTGACAGGTGGTTACGTCTACCGCGGTAGACAGTATCCTGCATTGACAGGCACATACATTTTTGGCGATTTTGGTTCCTCCCGGATTTGGGGTCTCCAGGAGACGCCCCTTGGAAACTGGAAGCGAACAGAGTTGCTGGTCTCCGGGCTAAGCATCAGTTCCTTCGGAGAAGACGAGGAGGGCGAACTCTACGTGGTGGGTTACGAGGGTAGCCTTCGGCGCTTACGAACATTAAATGCTCCAGGTGAGGAGTATCTCCAGGTTTTGGTACCTTCCGCAGCTAAGACTGATCGATTTGTTTCTTCCCTTACCATACTCAACCGCGACGCTGTCACCCAGCCTGTGATCATTCGCAGCCGCAGCCCGGAAGGTTCCCTCACAGGGAGTCTCAATCTGGAACTCGCGCCAGGTGGCCTTTTTCGCAGTGAGGACATCCTCGCACTGTTACAGCTTCCTTCGGGCAGCTTTGGGCCCCTAATCCTGGAGGCTCCACACTGGGGATCTATTTCTGCAACTTCAGAAATCCGCAGCAACCGGGGAACAGCGGGTTTCTTTCCGGGACAGCCTGGCAGTGGGGGCTCCAGGGAGAAGATTATCGCGGAGGTTGAAGACAGCGGGGAGCGGGGAACAAAAGGGACTCACCGATCTAACCTGGGGATCAACAATACCGGTACACTTACAGCAACGGTAGAAGTCAGTCTAGTGGATTCCGAAGGCTCCGTTGCCGGCGCGGCAACCTATGGCGTTCCTCCAGGTGGAATGGTCCAGGTGAATCAGATTGTGAGAACACTCAGGAAAGCAGGCGGGAGCCAGATTGATCACGGTTACCTGCGGCTGGTGAGCAACCAGCCGGTCTATGCCTGGGCCAGCAAGATTGACAATGAAACCGATGATCCCAGCATGGAAATCGGAATTGGCGACGAACTCTCTGGAACGGGAACACAGTTGATGGTCCCGTCGATTTCAGGTACCGGTCGCTTTAAATCGCTGCTGGCTGTTATTAACCGGGAAGACACTCCCAACCAGATCCGTCTGGTCGCCAGAGCTGCCTCTGGGGCGGTGATGGCCCGAGTGAGCCGGACCATTCCTCCGAAAGGGGTCTTCCGAAGCACTGACATCCTCTCAGAAATGGGCGTTCTTTCCGAATCGTTTGGCTCTCTGCTAGTCGAGTCGCTAAGCGAAAAGCTCCTGTCGGTGGTCTCCGAAGTCCACAGCGCTCAAGGAACGGCAGGCTTTTTCCCCGCAGTGACCACCGCCAGTGCTGCGCTCCGAAGCTATCTTCCGGAAATCGTGGACACAGGAGATGCAAGTAACCCGGGGACTTACCGCACCAATGTAGGGATCAACAACCTCGGGGCGCTTCCTGCACGAGTCAAGTTGGACGTGTTTGACTCGTCTGGCATGCGCCTGGGAAGCACCACCCTGGAAGTCCCGGTGGACGGCCTCATCCAGATCAATCGAGTTGTGGCCTCAATCCTGGGGAGGCGGGTGCAGTCCGTCGTTTACCTCGCAATCTCCTCCGACCAGCCGATCCATGCTTGGGCCAGTAAAATCGACAATGACACCGACGATCCCAGCGTTCTCATCTCGATTCCCTGATAACGAATCAGCTCCCGAGCGAATCGAGTTATAATAAGGGTCTCAGTCCTATTCCAATCTGCTAACAGGAGCCAGAATCATGCGTCGTCGAAGCTTTTTAGGAACTCTGACCGGCGGGGTCCTGGCCGGGATCAATGTCTCGCCAGTCGAAGCTCGGTCTGAGAAAATTAAGGCAGGCGACATCCCGATGCGCACTTTTGGGAAGACCGGGATGAAACTGACGGTCATCGGAATGGCGGGAGGCCGTCTTCCGATGGTCTCCTCGGAGGAGGCTCAGGCAGTGGTACGGCGGGCTTATGAATTAGGGCTCAACTACTTTGACAACGCCCGGGGATACTGGGACGGACACTCCGAAGAGGTTTATGGGGAGGTGTTGCCTCCTTTCCGTAATAAAATCTTCCTCACCTCCAAGTCCTACCAGCGCAAAGCAAAGGAAGCAGAAGCCGACCTGCACCTTTCACTGAAAGCACTGCAAACGGATTATCTCGACTTGTGGCAAATTCACGGAGTGTCTGAAATGGAGGAAGTTGAACAGATCTTCGGCCCGGGTGGGGCTATGGAAGCATTCGAGGCGGCCAAGAAGGCCGGTAAGTGCCGGTTCGTGGGATTTACCGGTCACCATGATCCATATGTGCATCTGGAGATGCTGAAGCGGTATGACAGATACGATTCCATTCTAATGCCACTCCATGCCGCGGACACGGCCTATTTGAGTTTCGAAAAACTGGTCCTGCCCCAGGCCGTAGAACGGGGGATGGGTATTCAGGGGATGAAGAACTTCGGTAATGCCAAGCTCCTCCAGTCCTTCAGCTCCCGGGAATGCCTAAGCTATGTTTTAAGCCTTCCAATTCACTGTACGGCCATTGGCTGCACGACGGTCGGGCAGGTGGAAGATGATGCCCGTATCGCACGTGAATTCAAGCCCCTGACCGAAAAGCAAATGGCAGAGTTGCGAGAAAGGGCTAAGCCGCTCAAAGGGCCGCAATTGGAAGATTGGAAACGCAACGTGGAAGAACGCGCCTCCACAGGAACCCTTTACCGTGGTGGGTAACACCGGCCATAGGCCGCACGAGCTGCGGGGCCTCTCTGCGTTGCAATGAAACTGGCGACCGGATTATTTCCGGCGCCAGCGTTCATGAGTGATGTTGTGGATTTTGACCTTGTAGTTCAGAACCCGTCGGCTGACTCCCAGCAACTCGGCTGCGTCCTTTTGGACCCAGTTGCTCATCTTCAGAGCCTCGATGATTGTGTTGCGCTCCAGATCGTCCAGCTTGATTCCCGTAGGCGGTATCCTCAAGCCCAGGGCGCTAGGAGTTGAAGAATCGCCGTTGTTGGAACTGACCGAGAGATCCTCCATCTGGAGGATGTTGGAGTCGGCCATCAACACGGCACGTTCAATGGTGTTCTGCAGTTCCCGAATATTGCCAGGCCAGTTATAGCGAGTCAGGAACTTGGCTCCCTGCGGGGCGAAGCCGACAATGCTTTTCTTAAGCTCCTCATTGAACTTCTTGACGAAGAAGTTGGCGAGCGGCATCACATCCTCTTTTCTTTCCCGCAGCGCCGGCATGTCGATGGAGACGGTGTTCAATCGGTAGTAAAGGTCTTCTCGGAAATGGTTCCCCGAAATTGCCTCTCTTAAGTTTTTGTTGGTGGCGGCAATAATCCGAACATCCACCTTGATGGTCTTCATCCCGCCCAGCCTCTCAAATTCATGCTCCTGGAGAACGCGCAGCACTTTAGCTTGGGTGCTGGCGCTTATATCGCCGATCTCGTCCAGGAAGAGGGTGCCTCCATTGGCTTGTTCAAACCGCCCGATACGCTGGCGGTCGGCCCCGGTAAAGGCGCCCTTCTCGTTACCGAACAGCTCACTTTCCAGCAAGTTCTCCTGCAGGGCAGCGCAGTTGACCTTGACGAAGGCCTGATTGGCGCGCAAGCTGTTGTAGTGAGTCAGGGCAGCGATGAGTTCCTTGCCGGTGCCGGTCTCGCCATTGATGAGGATCGAGGC
>JBGPHY010000575.1:0-4310 GCA_041484625.1 Terriglobia bacterium
TAACTCGCCAGACGCATTTTATAGCCCTTAACAAACCTACTCCTTTCTCCTCGATTTATGGTAAGGTTTGGCCGTCTTTCCGTGCCCGGTGTCCTTCGGGTCGTAATCCACCTTTCACGCAACACTTCAATCTTAAGGAGAACCTATGACTGAACACGTCCCAGGCTACATTCAGTCGAATGTCTCCAATCCGCCGGCGAGCCGGGCCCCCTGGTACAAAAACACCGCCCTCATCTATGCTGGAATTTTTCTCTGGTTCGTCTTTTGGAACCAGATTGCCACGTTGGGTCTGAAGGAGGCCGGGCTGGGAATCTGCCTGGTGGCGCTACTCGTATCCGGCCTCATCTGCCACTATCTGTTTTACCTGATTCCCGGCATGCTGGGAATGAAGACAGGCCGCCCGCTTTACATTGTGGGCACCTCAACTTTTGGGGTTATCGGCGGCTTCTTGATGCCCGGCTTTCTAATGGGGCTCCTTCAGTTCGGATGGCTGGGCGTCAATACGTTTTTCGCATCGACCTTCATCGTGGAAGTCTTCTCCCACAAAGTTACCAGCTTTCCGGATTTCACCCTGACAGTGGTTTGCATCCTCTGGGCACTGGGAGCGGCCTTTGTAGGGTTAAAGGGCATCCAGTACGTGGCGCGAGTGGCTACCTATCTGCCCTTGATCCCGTTGGTTGTTTTGTTCACCATGTTCTTCAAGACGGGTATTGCCGCAGGCGGTTTTCAGCCCGTGGCCGACAATCCGGCAGCGGGAGGTGCCAGGGCTTGGCTGGCCATCATCAGCTATGTTGTGGGATTCTTCGCCACTGCCGGGGCGGCCGGAGTGGATTTCGGCTTGAATAACCGGGATGCCCGGGATGTCAAACGGGGAGGTCTGGTGGGCATTGCTTTGGCCATTGTGATTTCGGCCGGTATCCCTCTGGTTGTGGTGGCCGGGGCGCACAGCATGCAGATCCCTGGAGTCACGTCCTTCATATTCACCGACGTCATGAACGTTGTGTTGGGTACTAAGGTTGGGGGCTTGCTTATGCTGGCCTTGACTGTGGCCAGTTTTCCCCCGGCCTGCTTTTCTTCCTTCATTGCCGCCAACAGCTTCAAGACTACTCTGCCCACAGTGAATCCCTTTATTTCGGTGGGCCTGGGGGCGATCTTCAGCATCGTGATTGCCGCCTTCGGTTGGGCCGGAAACCTTGCTGCCATGTTCGGATTGATTGGCGCCTCCTTCGGACCGATCTGCGGCGCCATGGTCATGGATTACTTCATGGCTAAGATGAGTTGGCCCGGTCCCCGCGCCGGCTTCAATGCTCCCGGCTGGCTCGCTTGGCTGGCGGGCTTCGTCGTTGGTATCCTGCCCAATGATGCGCTGGTAAACTGGGGGATAACCAGCCCAGGACAATTCAGTTCTTTGCAGCCGGCACCGGTTATCGCCTTTGTCGTCGGGGCCGTAGTGTACTTCGTACTGGCCAAACTGGGCCTGCAGAGCCGAATTCTGCCTTTGGCACAGGCGAAGTGAGCAAGGGGTGATGGGAGGCAGGGAATAAGAGGATGGGGAATCGAATGGATGAACTGACCAATCGACTTCCGATCCTCCCTCCCTTTGCCACTCTCGACTTGCTCTTTGCCCCTGACCCTCATCTCTGATTCCCTATCTCCTGCCCCAAGACCGTCGCTCGCCTCACTGACTTGCCTGTGCTAAGATGCCTTTCATGGCTCTGGCGATTCGTTGCAGGAACCTTTACAAGCGCTACGACAACCGGGTAGACGCTGTCAAAGGACTGGACCTTGAAGTCGAATGCGGCGAGTGTTTCGGCCTGCTGGGGCCCAACGGGGCAGGGAAGACCACCACGATTGAGATCCTGGAAGGACTGCTGGAGCCCACCCGTGGTGAGGTAGAGATTCTGGGGCGCAACTGGGGCAAACATGATCGTGAACTGCGCGAGGATCTTGGCATCTCTTTGCAGGAGACAAAACTGCCGGAGAAACTGACCGTAGGTGAAGTTCTTGCTCTGTTTCGCAGCTTCTATCAAAAGGGGCGAGATCCGTTGGAGGCAATGGCCCAGGTAGAACTCACCGAGAAGCGAAACACCTGGGTCAACAAACTTTCCGGAAGACAACGGCAGCGCCTGGCCGTAGCTTGCGCGCTGGTCGGAGCTCCCAGGATCCTGTTTCTGGATGAACCTACCACCGGACTCGACCCGCAATCCCGGCGCCAACTCTGGGAGATCGTCCGCCGCTTCAAGCAGGCGGGGGGCACCATTCTGTTGACCACCCATTACATGGATGAAGCCGAACGGCTCTGCGACCGCGTGGCCATTGTCGACTACGGCAAAGTCATTGCCCAGGGTTCACCGACCGAATTGATTGCAGAACTGGGTGGCGAGCACGTCATTGAATTTGCTTTGGAAGGTTCCGACGGCTCCCCGGTGCTGGCCCCACGATTAGAGGGGGTTATCTCAGTCAAAGCGGTGCGGAAAGAAGGGGAAGGTTATGCCCTCCATGTACATGAACCCCATCTTGCTATCCCTTCCTTGATCGCCTTGTTGCATCAGGCCGAAGTGACCTTGGCGCGGCTCACTACCCGCCATGCCAGCCTGGAGGATGTGTTTGTCAAGCTGACCGGGAGGCACCTGCGCGATGAATAGATGGAAGCCGTTCCGGGAACTCTCCGTCTGCCGTTTTCGTGAATTCTCCCGCGAGCCGGAAGTCATCTTCTGGGTTTTTGTATTCCCGCTGCTGCTGGCGGTGGGGCTGGGTGTGGCCTTTCGGGACCGCCCTGCTGAGAAGACCTTGGTGGCGGTGATCGACCAGTCGGACGCCGCCACATTGGCCGAGCACTTGAACCGGGCTGGAAACATCCAGGCGGAAGTTTTGAAGCCTGCACAAGCACACAATGCCCTTCGGCTGGGGAAGGTGGCCATTGTGGTAGTGCCGGGCAATCCCGTCCAGTACCAGTTCGACCGGACCCGGCCCGACAGCCTTCCGGCCCGCTCCATCGTGGATTCCGCCTTGCAGCGGGCGGCAGGCCGCCAGGACCCTCTTACCACCGCCGACCAGTTCGTCACGGAACCCGGAGCTCGCTACATTGACTTCCTGATCCCGGGCCTGCTAGGGATGAACCTTATGGGCGGCGGCATGTGGGGGGTTGGCTACGTGATCGTGGATATGCGTATCAAGAAGTTGCTCAAGCGTATGATGGCCACGCCCATGCGCCGTTCTGATTTCATGTTGGCCATGATCTTTAGCCGCCTGGTCTTCATGGTGGCGGAGGTGTTTATCCTGCTGGTTTTCGGCCGTCTGGTGTTTGGCATGATCATCCGGGGCTCCATCTCAAGTATCGTGGTAGTGGGTTTCCTGGGATCGATGTGCTTTGCCGGCATGGGATTGCTGGTGGCTAGTCGGGCTCAAAAGATCGAAACAGTGTCCGGGCTGATGAACTTGGTGATGCTGCCCATGTACGTGCTTTCCGGTGTCTTCTTTTCTGCCGAACGCTTCCCCAAGATGTTCCAACCTGTTATACAAGCTCTCCCTCTGACCGCCCTCAATGACGCTTTTCGCTCGGTGATTCTAGAAGGGGCCAGCCTGGCCAGCCAGACCGGGGAATTGGTAATCATGACTGCCTGGGGAGTAGTGTCTTTTCTGCTCGCCCTGCGCTGGTTCCGGTGGAACTAGCGGACACAAACCGCTCGGAAAATTAAATCAATGGCCTCAGGCGAGACGGGCTAGAGGGTGACTGTTCCCGCGTCGTACCCAGTTTCGTTCAGTCTGACCCTACCAACTTGAAACGATGACATTGGTTGAAGTTGCCGCTCCTGTTGCGCAGCATAAGGGGAAGCCAACCTCGATGAGAGACAGTCCAAGCAGTGGATTGGGGTCTGCCATTGTCTCTGAAAGCCGAAATGCCACCGAAGCATCAGACCGACTAGTCGTTCCGCCATCTACTCGCGTCCAGGAACTCCCAAGCTCATTCGTCCTAGAGTCCTTGCACCCATGTCGTGAAAAGAATTGCGTCAGGGAGGAGCAGGACCTGCTCCTATTCAGGGCGTTCAACAGGACTGTAGCCAGGGAGCGACCTGGTTGGCGTTTCCGTTCATTCCCTCCACTTCCACTCAACAGTACCAGCCAGATCATCCCGAAAGTCAGCAGCAAAAGAAGAAGAAACCACAGTAGAGCTTGTTTCATAAGGTTCTCCCTATCCTAGGAATAACTTCGATTTCTCTATCCCTCTTTCTACACTCCGATTACCAAAGTTCGCGATCCCTAACCTGCAGTACCTGTTAGTGCTCCAGTGACCTCCAGGAGGTATTGGA